>CAZLMD010000006.1:31577-36891 GCA_964560535.1 uncultured Atribacterota bacterium | reverse complement strand
ATTATTATGGTTTCACATAACATGGAAATAATAGCCGAATTAACCAGGAGAATTATTGTTATGGAAAAAGGGAGAATAGTCATGGATGATACTCCAAGAAATATTTTTCAACATTCCATAGATAAATTGGAAAGTATCGGCCTTTCTTTACCGCCAGTAACTTATACAATGTACAAATTAAAAAAATTAGGAAAACCCGTTAGTTCAGCTATCTTAACTATTGATGAAGCAAAAGATGAAATTTTAAAAATAATACAAAAAGATGAAAGATGAAATTTTTTAGAAACATAACAATTGGTCAATATATTTTCCAAGATTCAATAATACATAAATTAGATCCCAGAGTAAAAATCATTGCAGTCTTATTGATTATAACAACAATATTTTTAATAAATACATGGTTTGGATTTTTTATAATAGGTATTTATATCTTCCTGAATATTTCTTTAGCAAAAATACAAATAAAATACATAATAAAAGGTATTAAACCAGTAGTTATTGTTGTCATGTTTACTCTACTAATTCATTTTTTCGCTACTCCTGGAGAGCCTATTTATCGTATATATTTTTTACAAATAACTAGGGAAGGGATCCAGAGGGGGTTGTTTATAGCAGTTAGATTATTTTTATTAATTATATCTACAACATGGCTAACGCTAACCACATCACCCATTGCACTGACTGATGGCATTGAAAAATTACTATCTTTTTTAAAAATATTTAAAATACCTGCACATGAAATTGCGATGATGATGACGATTGCTTTACGATTCATTCCAACTCTAATGGAAGAAACTGAAAAAATTATTAAAGCACAAATTTCCAGAGGTGCTGATTTTGAAAGCGGTAATTTAATAAACCGTATACAAAATATTTTACCTATTATCATTCCTCTGTTTATTAATGCCTTTAACAGGGCTGACGAGTTAGCCATTGCTATGGAAGCAAGATGTTATCGTGGTGGCGAAGGAAGAACACATTATCGTAAGCTGTTAATTACTAGCAATGATCAAATATTTATATCAATAACTATATTAGTTCTCTTAATATCATATATAAGGATTGTTTAAAGCAGGGTATGTCTGAATTAAAAAATATTAAGTTGACTATCGCGTATGATGGAACAGATTATTCAGGGTGGCAAAGACAAAACAATAAAAAAACTATACAAGGAATAATTGAAGATGAATTAAGGAATCTCACCGGTGAAAAAGAATTAAAACTATATGGGTCTGGCCGTACTGATGCAGGTGTGCACGCAATTGGCCAAGTAGCCAATTTTAAGACACTGTCTAACATACCAATTAATAAATTAAGTTTTGCTTTAAACAATTTACTGCCTGGAGACATTAGAATAAAATATGCCAGGGAAGTGCATAGTAATTTTCATGCTCGTTATAATGCAAAGAGTAGAGTTTATAGGTACAACATTATAAATAGAGCTAAAAAACCTGTAATATACAAAGCAAAAGATCTTTTTTTAAGCAGATATTGCTATTACTGTAATCGACTTTTGAATATTAGGATAATGAAAGATACTGCTCAATACTTACTTGGTCTTAATGATTTCAGTTCTTTTAGCTGTTCAAATCAAAAAGAAATTACAATGACAAAGAATAAAATACGGGAAATCAAAAAAATAGTTATTACTGAAAAAGATTCATTAATTATTTTCACAGTAGAAGCAGATGCCTTCTTATATAAAATGGTTAGGAAGATAATCGGAACTTTAATTGAATTTTCTTTTACAAACAGAGATCCAAGAGATATTTTAGAAATGTTAAGAGATAAAAATAATCAAAAATCAGGGAGGGTAATGCCTCCAAATGGATTGTTTCTGGTTAAAGTAAGGTATTAAAGGCAGTGACAACTTATTTATCTTGATTATCCTTGACATTGGTGGATAATTATATTAAAATCTATACGTTATTTTATACTATTTATTTTGTTAGCAGCACTTGGAGGTAAAATGAATATCTATAAAGAAAAAACTAAAAACTTAGATAGATCCTGGTACCTGATCGATGCGAATGATAAAGTACTGGGTAGACTAGCTACCCAAATCGCTATTTTGCTAAGAGGTAAGAATCGGGTTGAGTTTGAAAAATCAATTGATATAGGCAATTATGTTATTATTATTAATGCCGATAAGGTTAAATTGACTGGGAAAAAAGAAGAACAAAAATTATACCGTTATCATACTAATTATATTGGTTCTTTAAAAGAGATTCCTTATAAGAGGTTAAGGGAAGAAAAACCTGAATTCATCATTAAAAAAGCTGTTAAAGGTATGCTACCCGGTAATAAACTTAGTCGTAAATTTATAAAAAGATTAAAGATATATTGTGGTGATCAACACCCACATGGTTCTCAGGAAATTGAGATTCTTAATTAAACACGAGAAGGAGGAATAATACTTGATAGACAGTCGGTTTTATGGAACTGGAAGAAGAAAAACATCTGTTGCCAAAGTTTGGATCAAATCTGGAAAAGGAGATATTGTTGTTAACAATATTCCTTATAAAGAATATTTAAAAATTCAAAGTAACATTGCTGAAGTTGAAGAGCCATTAAATTTAGTTCAAAAAATTAATGATTTTGATATAAATATTTTTGTATCTGGTGGGGGTATTTCCGGTCAATCTGGAGCAATTAGACATGGTATAGCCAGGGCGTTAGTTGAATATGATCATTCGTTGAGAAGTGTATTAAAGAAAGAGAAAATGTTAGAACGGGATGCTAGAATGAAAGAAAGAAAGAAATATGGTCAACGAGGAGCCCGTGCACGTTATCAATTCTCTAAACGTTAAACAAGATATCTTCAGTATATAAATATATTGCTTTATATTTTAGTTATAATAGCCATCTTTGTTGTTTATTTGTTAAAATATAGATAATGATGGCTTTTTTCTTTATATAGCAACATAATAAGGATATTAAAATGCCCCAAAATATTTCTTTATTAGATATATTGGATATTGTTCTTATCACTATTATTGCATATAACATACTGCTATTAATCAAAGAAACTCCAGCGGCTCAAATTATAAAAGGTTTTTTAATACTATTTATATTCTCTTTTTTATCTAACTGGATAGGTTTGAGAACTATTAATTGGCTAATAAAGGGGTTAATGGCCATGCTTGTGGTAGCTATTCCAATAATATTTCAACCTGAATTGAGACGTTTATTATTAAAAATGGGGAAGGGTAGTTTTATAATTAATCTTCCATTATTCCCACAAGAGGAAGAGATCAAAAAATGGGAAGCTATTATTAATGGAATCGTCATGGTTTCCCCTATGCTGTCAGCTGAAAGAATTGGATCGTTAATAGTGTTAGAAAGAGATGTCGGTCTTCAAGACGTTTTAGAGACCGGGATTATGCTTAATAGTGATTTTTCTTCCGAGCTATTATATTCAATCTTTTTACCAAATTCACCACTCCATGATGGTGCTGTTATTATTCGAAATAATCGTATTGCCGGTGCCAATTGTATCTTGCCATTGAGTAAAAGTACCGATATAAAAAAATCATTAGGGACACGCCATAGAGCAGCACTTGGCTTGAGCGAAGTGTCTGATGCTTTAATAATTGTAATTTCAGAAGAGAGAGGAACTATATCAATAGCTATTGATGGAAGGTTAACAAGGCCTCTAAGACCTGAATTGTTGAAAAAATTTTTACAAAACCTATATAAACCAAAAAATATTAAAGCATTCAATTTTCCTAAAAAAGGAAAGTCTTAAATAATGAATAAAGTTAAGAAATTAATAACAAACAATTTAGATATAAAACTATTGGCTCTATTTATGGCTATAATATTATGGTTTTACATTTCTAGTGAATATAACATAACTTCGGAAAAATATTTTGAAATAGAAGTAATTCCTATAAATTTAAGCAATAATTTTTCGATTAAAGAGATTAGAGACAAAGTCAGTGTTGGTATTAAAGGCCCTCAGAGCATAGTTGAAAATCTATCAGATTCTAAGATATTTGGTACAATTAATTTGCAAAATGTATCGGATTCTGGTGAGTATATTATTGGTGTCAATGTAATATCACCAAAAAATACGGAAGTTGTCAAAATAATTCCAGAGGAATTTCGTGTAATAATAGAGAAAATAATTAGCGAAGAATATTCAATAGATTACAACCTGATAGGTTTACCCGAAAAGGGGTTTTCCTTAAAAGAAGAACCAGAATTAAATCCTAAGAATATCCTTGTTATTGCACCAGAATCTCTTCATAATACTATTGGTCAAGCCAGGATAGATATAGATATTTCTTCTATAAATAAGGATGTAAACAAAAAAGAAAGGGTTAAGATTTATTCAAAAGATGGTGATGTTTTAAACGATCTTAAAATAAACCCCGAAGAGATATCAGTATCCATACAAGTAAGAGAAGGATATCCAGAAAAAATTTTAGAAATAAAGCCAAGAATTATTGGTAAACCAGCACCTGGCTATTATATTTCAAAAATTGAGGCAAACCCCAATAGCTTTAAAGTGTATGGTGAATATACAAAAATTAACAATATTGAATTTTTAGAAACAATTCCAATAGATGTTAATGGAATATCCAAAACACTTACCGTAAAAATATCCCCCAATGTAGTAGAGGGAATGTATCTTGCCGAAAACCAAGAGATATTAGCTGAAGTTCAAATACATGTCGAAGAGAGAATAGAAGAGGTAGTATTCAAAAATTTAAAAATTGAAATAAGAGAGGCATCTCCTTTTATAAATTATCAATTAATTCCGGAAACTGTTGAAGTAAAACTGGCAGGTAAGCAGAGCCATATAAATAGCATCAAAGAAGAAGATATAACTATCTTTGTAAACCTATCTGATACTGAAAGAGAAACGGTTAAAGTTGAAGCCAAGCTTCCGTTAGAGATTAATCTAATTGAGATACTTCCAGAAGAAGTTGCTGTATCGATAAAAAAATGATGTGTCACACGTTCCACAACGTTAATAATAATTACGGCAAATTATTGTTTGCCTTTTGAGCAACCAGGTGCTCAAAAAAGACTCTTAAATTAAAAAATAAAATAGTTGAACGGTTTTTTAAAGGGTTAAAATGAATAAATTATTTGGTACAGATGGTATCAGGGGGTTAGCTAATAAGTACCCCGTTAATGCCGAATTAGCATTCAAACTAGGACAAACAATCGGTTATCATATTAAAGATAGCAAAAATAAAAATGTAATTATTGGTAAAGATACTAGAATATCCGGCGATATGTTAGAAGCAGCATTAACTGCAGGCTTATGCTCATCTGGAAGCAATGTGTTTAATGTTGGTGT
>CAZLMD010000006.1:28325-31477 GCA_964560535.1 uncultured Atribacterota bacterium | reverse complement strand
AAAGAGATTTATATAAATCACATAATTAGCACAATCCCACATAATTTTCAAAAACCAGAATATAAAATTGTTATTGACTGTGCAAACGGATCCGCCAGTTCAATAGTTCCAGAATTGTTTTCTAGATTAAAAATAAATTTTAAAACTATAAACGATACCCCTAATGGAATAAACATCAATCAAAAATGTGGTTCGACACATATTGATGATTTAAAAAGGGTAGTTTTGGAAGAAAATATTAACCTTGGTCTTGCTTTTGATGGTGATGCAGATAGGATATTAGCTATTGACGAAAAAGGAGCCGTTGTTAATGGAGACCAGATTATGGTGATTTGTGCAAATGCTTTCATAAAAGAGGGTAATTTAGGCAATAAAATTATTGTTACCACACATATGAGTAATTTGGGATTTGACGAAACTATTAATAAAATTGGTGGTTTGGTTATAAGAACAGATATTGGCGATAAAAATGTTTTAAAGGAAATGATGAGAATAAATTCTGTTTTAGGCGGCGAGCAATCTGGTCATATAATAATTTTGCCATTTAATCCTAATGGAGATGGAATTATCAATGCTTTCCAGTTTCTAAATGCTTTAAACAAAAATAATGAGCCTATTTCTATCCAAGCCTCACAAATGAAAAAGTATAACCAAAAATTAATTAATTATGAAATTTCTGGCAAAAAAGATTTTTTTAAAGACAAAAAATTTCAAAAGATGTATGAAAAAATAAATAAATATTTGAATGGAGAAGGAAGAGTCTTAATTAGGCTTTCAGGAACTGAAAGTAAAGTAAGAGTTTTGCTAGAAAGCAAAAAAGATAGCAAAATTAAGGAATGTAAAAAAATTATCGAAGAATATTTTTTGAATTAAACAGATATATAGTTATTTATGAAATAAAATACCCAGCCCTATTTTTTATCATTCATTTTTTTAACAATTTATAGCTTGTATAATTAAATGTTTAGTTTATTTTAATTCAACATAGCAATGAGATTACAAATATATTCAATTGAAAATTGTATCAATTTCAGAAAATGTTTTTTATATATAAAACTTTGTTTTAAAAAAGTATAATATACTACTAAAAGTATATCTTTTATATATAAAATGCTGTTCAGGCAACTTATAATAAAATTATTTATTTATTTACACAAGAAATTAATACGCTCAGGTGGAAAATGATTATTGGAATAGGTATAGATATTATTGAAATAGATAGAATTAAAAATATTATTAAAAAATGGGGCCATAATTTTTTGGATAAAGTATATACTTTGGATGAAAAAAAGTATTGTGAACAGAAAGAAAATAATTCTTTCCAATCATATGCAGGATATTTTGCCGCTAAAGAAGCAGTGGCAAAGGCTCTTGGAACAGGAATTTTTAGTATTAAATGGACAGAGATAGAGATTAAAAAAAATATTATGGGAAAACCATTTGTTGTCCTTTCCGGTAATGCAAAAAAAATATCTAAAAAAAAGATGATAACTAATATTAATATTAGCATCTCACACAATAAAGAAATGGCAATTGCTCAAGCTATCATTGAAAACTAGTCCTTTAAAAAATAGGAGGAGAGGGAAATGAGGAAATTGCTAGGTACAACCTGGGTTGAAATAGATTTAGATGCCATTAAATATAATATTCAGAATATAAAGAAGTTAGTTGGAAAAAAAACAAAAATAATGGGTATTGTAAAAGGAAATGGTTATGGACATGATGCAATAGAAATTTCAAAAACCATTTTAAAGTACGGGGTAGACCAACTGGCTGTTGCAAGGATAGAAGAGGCTATCATATTAAGAAAGAATAATATTGAAGTTCCAATACTGGTATTAGGGGTATCACCAAAAGAGCAAATGGAATTGTATTTGGAATACCAGATAATGGCTACCATAAGTGACTTAGATTACCTTTACCAATTTAATGATTTAGCTGATAAATTAAATCGAAAAATTAAAGTACATCTAAAGATTGAAACTGGTATGTGCCGTTTAGGCCTTAACTCTTCAGATGTCAACATACTATTTTCCCAGACTGAAAAAATATCAAATGTTGAAATCGAGGGTGTCTTTACTCATTTTTCAACCGCAGATGAAAGTGACAAAGGTTTTACATACAAACAATTCGATCAGTTTATGAATACTATCGATCTATTCAGGAATCTTAAAATTGTAAATAGACCAATTTTTCACGCTGCAAATAGTGGAGCTATTTTGGATTTACCAAAAACCTGGCTTGACATGGTAAGACCAGGTTGTATCATATATGGGCTATACCCTTCTGATGATGTAAAAAGAATTATAGATTTACAACCAGCTCTTTCTTTTAAAAGTCGTGTCTGTGTTATCAAAAAGGTTGTTAAAGGAAGTTTTGTAGGCTATGGCAGGGCTTATCAAGCAAAGAAAGATATCATCATAGCTATTATCCCAGTTGGATATGCCGATGGATATCCTCGTTTACTATCAAATATAGGTAATGTATTAATAAGAGGGGAATTGGCTCCTGTTGTAGGCAGAGTCTGTATGGATCAAGTTGCAATAGATATTAGCAGTATAAAAGGTGTTACAATAGATGATGAAGTAGTTATTTGGGGAAGTCAGGGCCAGGGAAAGAGAAATATACCTGTTAAAGATATTGCTCAAAAGCTGAATACAATAACAGACGAAATCCTTCATATTACAGATAAAGCCCGAGTAGCAAAGCTATTTATAAAAAATGGTAAACCCTGGAAAGTTAAAAATATTTTAAGCGAACATACTTGTGATGGAAAGAATTAATAACATGATTTTAAAAAGAAATGTAGATATAAATAAATACTTATTCACTAGCAATAACCCAGAAGAAACTATTTTTATTGGCAAGAGGTTAGGAAGTCTTCTTCGAGGGGGCGATCTGATTGCTATAAATGGAGAACTGGGTACGGGTAAAACCTGTTTGATAAAAGGAATAGCTCTAGGCTTAAACAGTCTAGATGCTGTTTCTAGTCCCTCCTTTTCTATTATTAAGGAATATGATGCCGATATTCCTATTTTTCACTTTGATTTATATAGATTAAATATTTCTGAAGAAATTGAGGAGTTAGGTTATGAAGAATATTTTTATGGTGAAGGTGTCACTTTAATTGAATGGGCTAACAAAATTAAGCT
>CAZLMD010000006.1:24471-28225 GCA_964560535.1 uncultured Atribacterota bacterium | reverse complement strand
AGTGATATCGAAGGAATTGCGGTTTCCATAGGACCAGGCTCTTTCACCGGTTTAAGGATTGGGCTTTCTACCGCAAAAGGCCTCGCCTTTGCTCTTTCTATTCCAATTGCAGGAATAAATACTTTAGAATCTTACGCTTTCTCCTGTTTAAAATTGCCTGGATTATTGTGCCCAATAATAGAGGCGCGCAAAGGGGAATATTATTATGCTATATATAGTAATCAAAATAACAATTTAGTAAGTATAAAAAAATGTCAATGTGAAAAATGGAGTAACATAAAAAAAGAATTGTTAAAAAGAGAAGAGACAGTATATGTCTATGGATACAGGATATCTGAGATTTTAAAAGAGGAAAGAATGGAAAAAATTCATCGGCTTCATAATATAATATTTGTGAATGACCATAATAATGTTGCTAATGCAGCCAATATTGCTTTAATTGGTGAAAAGAGGATACTGAGTAAACTAGATGACGATATTTTTCAATTGATTCCGTTTTATATTAACAAATCATCTGCTGAAATTAGAAAAGATCAAGAAAGAAAGACATAACATTGAGTTAGGTAAAAGAATGAAAAAAAATATTATTATGGGAATTGAAACTTCTTGTGATGAAACAGCTGTTGCCATTATACAGGGCGGGAATATATTATTATCTAATGTAGTAGCGTCACAAATGGAAATTCATAAAAAATATGGTGGAATTGTTCCTGAAATTGCTTCCAGAAAACATATGGAACTTATCTTGATTACTTGTCAGAAAGCTTTAGAAGAAGCTAATTTGACTCTAAATGATATCGATGGAATTGCTGTAGTTCCAGGTCCAGGCCTTAAGGGTTCTTTGTTAGTTGGCTTATCATTTGGTAAAGCCATTGCCTTTGCTTTAACAAAGCCATTGATTGGAGTAAATCATATTGAAGGACATATTTTTGCTAACTTCATAAATAATAACGAGATAAGGTTTCCTTTTATCTCCTTAATAGTATCTGGCGGACACACTTCATTGCTACTGGTACATGGTATTGAGAAGTACGAAATTATAGGTAGCACAAGAGATGATGCAGCTGGAGAGGTTTTAGATAAAATTGCCAAATATTTGGGTTTGGGTTACCCTGGAGGGCCAATCATTGAAAAACTAGCAACAACCGGAAAAGATGATTCAATATATTTCCCGAGGCCTTTGTTACACAGTAATGATTTCGATTTTAGTTTCAGTGGATTAAAAACTGCTGTGATAAATTTTATCATAAGTAAAAAAATGTCTCAAGAAGAGTACAATATAAATGATCTCTGTGCTTCTTTTCAAAAAGCAATAATAGACAGCCTTAAATATAAAACATTTTCTGCAGCTCATAAATATAATATTTCAAGGATTGTATTGGGAGGCGGAGTAGTGGCAAATCAAAAATTAAGATATGAATTAGCTGAGGAAGCCCGCAAATCCAATATAAGCATTTATTGTCCTCCCAAGGAGCTATGTACTGATAATGCCGCTATGATTGCCTGTGCGGGATATTATAAACTTGAGGCTGGACTTACCGAAACATTTGATCTAGAAGTATTCACTAGATAATTATAAGAATATGGATTAAATATGAGATAATATACTATATTCTCTATATATTCTTTAAAATAAGCTTTATATGATAAGATATGGCTAAAAATAGCATTTGCAAAATAAATACCCATTATATAAGATAGTAAAGGTTTTAGCACTCTCATATTGAGAGTGCTAACTAATTTCAAAACAATATTTTTCATAGGAGAATGGAGGATTAAAACATGGATGTAAAAAAAATCAAACCTTTAGGAGATCGTATTTTAGTTAAACCGTTAAAAGAAGAAGAAAAAAGCAGAGGAGGTATTGTATTACCAGATACAGTATCTAAAGAAAAACCTCAAGTTGCTGAAGTGCTTGCAATAGGTCCTGGTCGTGTTAATGATGAGGGAAAAACCTTCCCTATGCAATTTAAAAAAGGTGATAAAGTAATCTATGCAAAGTATTCTGGAACCGATATTAAGAGTGAGGATGATGAAGATTACCTTCTTTTAAGTGAAAAAGACGTGCTGGCGATTCTAGAATAATTGTTCATATACTATTACTATGTAAATACCATTTCATTTAACATTTAATTCAAGGAGGAAAAAATAATATGGCAAAACAGTTTTTATATGAAGAAGAAGCAAGAACTGCCCTTAAAAAAGGAGCAGACAAGTTAGCAGATAGCGTAAAAATAACTTTAGGTCCAAAAGGTAGAAATGTTGTTTTAGAAAAGAAATATGGATCACCTACTATTACTAATGACGGAGTTACTATTGCTAGAGAGGTAGAAGTAGAAGATCCCTTTGAAAATATGGGAGCACAGTTTGTAAAAGAAGTAGCTTCTAAAACTAACGATATTGCTGGCGATGGAACTACGACAGCAACCGTACTTGCACAAAGAATACTTCATGAAGGTATGAGAAATGTTGCTGCTGGTGCAAATCCTATGATGCTGAGAAGAGGTATTCAAAAAGCAGTTGACAAAGCAGTAGAAGAGATTAAAAAATTAAGTATAGAAATTAAAGATAAAGAATCTATAGCCAATGTTGCATCAAACTCTGCCGCTGATCGTGAAATAGGTAATATCATTGCTGATGCTATGGAAAAAGTTGGAAAAGATGGCGTAATTACAGTAGAAGAATCAAAAACTATGGGGACTACGCTGGATGTTGTCGAAGGAATGCAGTTTGATAAAGGCTATATTTCTCCATATATGGTTACTGATGCAGAAAGAATGGAAGCAGTATTGGAAGATCCATTAATACTGATAACTGATATGAAGATCAGTAATATGAAAGGATTGCTCCCGATTTTAGAGAAAGTGGCACAAATGGGAAAACCATTATTTATAATTGCTGAAGATGTTGAAGGAGAAGCTCTGGCAACATTAGTAGTAAATAAAATAAGAGGTACATTGAATTGTGTAGCAGTCAAAGCTCCTGGATTTGGAGATAGAAGAAAAGAGATGCTAACAGATATTGCCACAGTTACGGGTGGTCAACTTATCTCTGAGGAAATAGGATTAAAATTAGAAAATACTGATATTTCTATGCTAGGTACTGCACATCAGGTTAAATCAAACAAAGAAGAAACTATAATAGTTGGCGGAAACGGTGATGTCAAGGAAATAAAGAAGAGAGAGGCTCAGATTAGGGCTCAAATAGAAGAATCAACATCAGACTACGATAAAGAAAAATTACAAGAAAGATTGGGCAAATTAGTAGGTGGTGTTGCTGTAATTAATGTTGGAGCTGCTACTGAAACTGAATTGAAAGAGAAAAAACATAGAGTTGAAGATGCTCTTTCTGCAACCAAGGCTGCCGTAGAAGAAGGAATAATAGCTGGTGGCGGAACCGTACTTCTAAATATTATCCCATCTTTAGAAAAATTCAAACTTGAAGGTGATGAGCAAATAGGGGTTAATATTATCTTAAAAGCATTAGAAGAACCAACCAGACAAATCGTTCAGAATGCCGGGTATGAGGGATCTATAATAGTAGAAAAATTGAAACACGAGGAAAAAGGAATTGGCTTTGATGCAGCTGAGGGAGAATATGTAGATATGGTAAAAAGAGGCATTATTGACCCAACTAAGGTAACCCGATCTGCATTACAGAATGCTGCCAGTATAGCAGGTATGGTACTTACAACCGAGTGTTTAATTGCTGATAAACCTGAAGATAAAAAAGAACCAATGATGCCAGGTGGCGG
>CAZLMD010000006.1:16414-24371 GCA_964560535.1 uncultured Atribacterota bacterium | reverse complement strand
GCATAGGGGAGGGTAATGTTTGTTAAAGCAAAAGTAGATGTACGGGGGAAAGCACCAGGTATGTTAGGTACACAATAATGTAAAACATCATGTAATAAATAGGTTGGTTCGCTGAGAGAAGTAGGTTTGCTAGTTTCAATACAGCCTCCTTGATCTATCGCGACATCAATGATTACAGAACGTTTTGGCATTTTTTGTACCATTTCTTCTGTAACGACTTTCGGTGCTGGAGCTCCTGGTATAAGAGCAGCGCCGATCAAGCCATCTGCATCCTTTAATTCTTCCTCAACCGTGAATTGATTTGAAACAAGTGTAGTTACATTTTTAGGCATTATGTCATTGAGATATTTAAGGCGATCTAGATTAACATCAAAAATAGTAACATTAGCTCCAATACCAGCAGATACTTTTGCTGCATTAGTGCCAACATTCCCACCACCAATAACCAATATTTTAGCTGGTTTTACACCCGGGACTCCACCCAATAAAACTCCTCGCCCACCACGAGGGAGTGATAAGTAATGAGCAATTAAATGTCCGGCTGTTTTGCCAGCAACCTCACTCATTGGTGCCAAGAGAGGTAATCCCCCTTCGCTTGTTTCAACTGTCTCATATGCAATTGAAATACACTTACTATCCAGCATTGCCTGAGTAAGCTCTTGGGAAGAAGCAAAATGGAAATAAGTAAAAATTATTTGCCCTTCCTTGATTAGCGGATATTCTGATGGCAAGGGCTCTTTTACTTTAATAATCATATCAGCTTTAAGAAAAATATCAGAAGGTTCCTCCAAAACTAAAGCACCAGCATCTAAGTATTCCTGATCAGTAATACCACTTCCTAATCCAGCTGTTTTTTGAACTAATACCTGATGGTTGTTCTTTACAAAGGCTTTTACTCCAGCTGGAGTGATTGCCACTCTATTTTCTTTATCTTTTATTTCCCTGGGAACACCAATGATCATGATACAAATTATCCTCCTTCATACTATTTTAAATGATTATTGTTTTAAAATATCAGGGGTAGAAATATAATCATTTACCTCTTTGGCTAAAATTCCGCTTAAAAAGATAAGCCCGATCAAATTTGGAATGGCCATTAAACCGTTGAGAGTATCAGTTAGTAACCATACGAAAGGTACTTCCACCACAGATCCTACGAAAGCAAGAATAATAAACAACCATGCATAAGGAGTAGTTATGGATGGACCTAAGATGAAGCGGCCACAAGTCTGGCCATAATAACACCAGGTAATAACTGTTGAATAACCAAATAAAAATGAACCAAGTGCAACTACGGGGCCACCAAGTCCTTTTAGAACAACGGAGAAGGCATGTGCGGTTAATGCTGTGCTGGTTAATCCTGTGCCCAGAGAATCAGTGATAACAATGACTATTGCTGTTATAGAGCAAACAATCAATGTGTCAATGGTAACCTCTGTTGTACCCATCATTCCCTGGCGTACAGGATGTTTTGTCTTTGCAACAGCGTGTGCCATACTAGCACTTCCGAGACCTGCTTCATTGGAGAATATTCCCCTGGCTACACCATAACGCATCGCTTGAGCTACAGTTGCTCCGGCAAATCCACCAAAAGCAGCTCTTCCGTTAAAAGCTGATTTAAATATTTCACCTATAGCCCATGGCAGTAAGTCTATTTTTGAAATTATTACAATTAAACCCCCAACAACATAAAAAATAGCCATAAAAGGGACCAATAGTTCGGTAACTTCACCAATACGCTTAATTCCGCCTATGACTACCAACCAGGTTAATATTGTTAAAACAACTCCTGTAAGCCACATTGGTATATTAAATACGCTTAACCCTACTAATGCCATGGAGTTAGTTTGAACCATACAACCTATTCCAAAGGCAGCAAGAGCACCGAATAATGCAAAAATCCATCCTAACCATTTTTGACCCAAACCATTGGTAATGTAATACATGGCTCCGCCTACATACACACCGTCTTTATCTTTGATACGGTATTTTACCCCCAGGGTTGCTTCTCCTAACTTAGTTGCCATTCCAAATAAGGCGGTGATCCACATCCAGACTGCTGCACCAGGGCCTCCAGCTGCTATAGCAGTTGCTACACCAGCTAAATTACCATTTCCAACTGTAGCAGATAGAGCCGAACATAGAGATTGAAAGGGAGTTATCTCTCCTTCTCCAAGAAAATCCTTATCTTTTTTAAAGCAACCTTCAAAGGTAACCTTCCATGCATGACCCATTTTAGTAAATTGTACACCTTTTATTCGAATAGTCAGCAATATTCCTGTACCAACCAATAAAACCATCATTGGGGGACCCCAGGCAAAGGCATTGATTTTATCTAAAAATTCCATAACTGCTGTCATAATAAAGAAACCTCCTTTAATCTTATAATCCTAATAAATTATTATCTTTTAATTAAAATTGTATATAAATGTAGGGTAGAGCAGGTTAATTGTGTAAACAAATTTTAAGTTAAAAATAGAAAAAAGATTGATTTCTTCTTAATCATTATAGTAATAATGGTTTGAATATGCATTCTAATACATTATATACACATATCCATTGCCAATAACTATATGTTTTAATTCACCTCCTAACTAAAATCTAAATACTACATATCCCTTTATAATCACTCCTTTCATTTATTTTAATAAACCAATTATTTTTTCTTTTGATAATTTTTTTTCTATCATCTTTTATTAAAGGGTGCAAGAAATGGTAGATCAACAACTTCTGCTTCGATTTCTTTATCTCTAATTAAAATATTTACTTTATTGCCTGTTTGAGTAAAAGGAATGTCTAAAAATGCCATGGCATAAACCTTTTTAAGGGAAGGGCAATAATTTCCTGATGTTACATATCCAATACTATTGCCGTCTGATACAATTTTCATGCCGTTACGCGGTATACCACCTTGAGGAACGGAAAGACCAACTAATCTTCTTTTGATTCCTTCTTGATGCACTTTAAGCAACGCATCTTTTCCGATAAAATCTTTTTTGTTTAACTTTACGGTCCATCCTTGCCCACTTTCCAGGGGGTTAACATCTTCACCAATATCATTGCCATATAACCAGTAACCAACCTCAAATCTGGTAGTATCCCTAGAGCCCAGGCCACAAGGCTTTATACCATACTTATGCCCTTCAGACAAAGAATTTTGCCAGATATCAACAATATCACTACCATTTGGTGTGTATACCTCAAAGCCATCCTCTCCCGTATATCCTGTACGAGAAATTAAAACATCTTTATTAAAAAGCTTACCATAAATAAATTTAAATCTATCTAATTTTTTTAGAGGGTTGGTTCCTTCAAAAAATGGTTCTAACAATTCTTCTGCGAAAGGTCCTTGAATTGCTACCTCACCGTATTCTCTTGTTTTATTTTGTATTTCTACATCAAAATTTTCACTATGTTTTTTAATCCAATGCTCATCTTTTTCTGAAAAATTAGCTGCTGCATTTACTACTAGAAGAATAAAGTTGTCATTAATTTTGTATATAAAAATATCATCCACTTGACCGCCATGAGGATAACACATTGGTGAATATTTTATAGTACCATCTTTCATACCAGTGATCTGGTTGGTTACTAAATAATCTAAAAAGGGTAGGGTATCCGGGCCCTTGACTTCTATTTCGCCCATATGGGATACATCAAAAATCCCAATTTTCTCTCTTACTGCCATATGTTCGTCGATAATTCCGCTATATTGTACTGGCATAATAAATCCATCGAAAGGGATCATCCGTCCGTTTAAACGAAGGTGCTCCTCATATAATGGTGTTTTTATTAAATCTCTTTCCGTCACTTTAAAAAACCTCCATAGGTAAATTTTAAAAATTTATGTCCTTTTCTTGATAATTAAGCTCATCTTTTAGTTTTAATTCATCATCATAAGTTAAAATTGGTCTTCTTACTGCCATGGCATCATCGGTTCTGCTTATCGGTGTATAGTGTGGTGCAGATTTTAAGATTTCAGGGTTTTCTTTTGCCTCTTCAGAAATTTTTATCATAACCTTTATGAAATCATCTAAAACTTCTTTTCCTTCAGATTCTGGTGGTTCTATCATAATGGTTTCATCAGCATATGGTTCGAAGTGTGGGAAATAAATAGTTGGGGGATGAAAACCATAGTCCATTAATCTTTTAGCGATATCTAATGTTTTAATTCCATATTGTTTATAATCCCTGCCAGTCAATGTACACTCATGACCACAATACCTATCATAAGCGGGTTTGTAATAATTCTTCAGTTTAGCCAAAACATAATTCGCATTTATGACACTTGCTTTAGAGCATGAATAAAGACCATCATGTCCCAGGGATAGAATCCAGGAATAAGTTTTAACCAAGACCGAGAAGTTACTCCAAAAACTACGGATCATCCCAATACTTTTTTCCCCTACATCTTTAAAATAAAAGTTGCCTGAACTTTCTTCCTGGTCAACTAAGGGTGTAGGAAGGTATGGAATTAGTTTATCTTTTACTCCAACAACGCCCGATCCAGGACCACCTCCTCCATGAGGAGAGGAAAAAGTTTTATGTAAGTTAAGATGTACAACGTCAAATCCAGTATCTCCTGGTCGGATAATACCAAGAGATGCATTAAGATTGGCGCCATCATAGTAAAGTAAGCCGCCCTTATCATGAATAATTTTTTCAATAATATCAATTCCTTCATCATATAATCCTACAGTATTTGGATTGGTCAACATTAGCCCAACTGTTTCACTATCCATTGCATTTCTCAGAGATTCCAGATCAACAGTACCATTTTCATTTGATTTTATTTCAACAACTTCAAACTCAGCCATAGCTGCTGATGCAGGGTTGGTACCATGTGCGGAATCTGGTATTAACATTTTGAATCTCTTTTCACCATGGTCAAGAAAATATTTTCGCATCATTAAAATTCCGGTCAATTCACCATGTGCTCCAGAAGCAGGTGCCATAGTATATTGGTCCATACCGGTTATTTCACAAAGTAATTGATTTAGTCTGTACATTATCTCTAAACTACCTTGAATCATATGAGTTGGGGATAGAGGGTGGGCATAAGTGAAATTGGACATACCCGCCATTTTTTCGTTAATTCGAGGATTGTATTTCATAGTACAGGAACCCAATGGATAGAGACCATCATCAACTCCATAATTGTACTTTGAGAGCTTAGTGTAATGCCTTATTACATCAATTTCCGATACTTCCGTTAATTGTTTTTTTTCTAATTCAAGAAGATTTTTAGGAATTGATTCCTCTAACTTTATCTCATCAAATAAATCACCAGGTAGAGAGAAACCAGTTCTACCTGGAAAACTTTTTTCAAATATTAATTTCATTTTGCGTCTCCTTATCTCGATAAAATGTTAGAAATATTGTTAAGGTCATCTCTTGAAAAAATCTCTGTAATTGCAAAAAGCAAAGATTGTTTAAATTCTTCTTCTGGATAAAATTGTGAAATTGAAAGAGGCGGTATATAATTATTTTCAATCAGACGTTTTTGTAAATCTTTAATATCCCCATTGTAATTTATTAAAAATTCATTAAAAAAAGGATAGGAGAAGACTCTATCAAATTTTTCAGATTTTAATAATTCTTTTTCCAGATAATGTGCTTTTCTAAAATTGAGAAGTGAATATTGATATAATCCTTCTGTACCCAGTAATGATAAGTAAATATTGCCAGCAACAACATTTAAATTATGATTGGTGCACATATTAGAAGTTGCTTTTTCTCTTCTGATATCTTGTTCACGAGCCCTTAAGGTCATAACAAAAGCTCTTTTACCATTTTTGTCTTTGGTCTCGCCTACAATCCTTCCAGGTAATTGTCTTATATATTCTTTTTTTGTGGCTAAAAAAGCATTGTGAGGACCGCCAAAATTTAAATCTAATCCAAAAGATTGCGTACTACCAACAACAATATCTACATTCATATTGCCAGGAGATTTTAAAATACCTAATGACATTGCCTCGGTTATCACCTGGATAAGCAATGATTTCTTTTGATGTGTTATTTTAGCTATCTCTTCAATATCCTCGATTGCACCCAAAAAATTTGGGCTTTGAATGATTACTGCTGCAGTACTATCGTCTAAAAGCTGTTTAAGCATTTCAATTGATGTAATGCCATTGTGAAAGGGTATTTCCACGATTTCAATATTATGAGGTTCCAAATAAGTTTTTATTACCTCTTTATAATGAGGGTGGAGTAAGGAAGTAATTATAATTTTTTCTTTGTGAGTTAACCTAATCGACATCAATATTGCCTCAGCTGTTGCAGAAGCTCCATCAAAAATAGAAGGAACAACCACCTCCATTTTGGTTAAACGAGAAATATGGCTTTGAAATTCAAAAATAGTTTGTAAAGTACCCTGGCTCAACTCTGGTTGATAGGGAGTATAACAGGTCCAAAATTCTTGTCTTTGCATCAAAGCTTTTTCAGCTTCTGGAATAAAATGACGATAAGCACCTGCTCCTATAAGTGGCTTCATAGTATAGAAATCAACATTATTTTTAACGATATTAACAATGTTTTCTTCCAATTCATTTTCAGAAAGAGCAGTGGGGATGTTTAAATTTCTGGTTAGCCTAACACTTTCTGGTATACTGGTTAGTAATTCTTCAAATGAAGATACTCCTATTTCTTTGAGCATCTCTTTTTGCTGTTTTTCGGTCGAGGGAATATACCTCATTTAGTTTACCCTCCTTTTATTATTTTCTATGTTCAATATAATCAGATGAACTCATGAGTTCTTTAATCTCTTCAGGGTTATCCATCTTTATTTTAGCTAACCATCCTTTGCCATAAGGATCTTCGTTAACCTGAGCCGGTTCTTCCATTATTGATGTATTTACTTCAACAACTTCTCCGCTGACAGGTGTGTAAACTTCTGCTACAGCTTTAACAGATTCAATGGTTGTAATTACATCTCCTTGTTTGAGTGATACATTTTCTTTGATTTCCTCAATATAAACAATATCACCCAATTGATCCTGGGCATAGTCAGTAATACCAATAGTTACTAAATTATCTTCTACTTTCAACCATTCATCATTTTTACTGTAAAGTAAACCTTCAAGAACTTTGTTAGACATAATTGTTTCCTCCATAAATTTTATTTTTATTTTTTTTAAAATAATCCAACAATATTACCCTGTCTATCTATATCAACTTTAGAGGCAGCAGGGGTAGATGGTAAACCAGGCATAGTCATCATGGTTCCCAAAAGGGGGTATAAAAAGCCTGCTCCTACAGAAGCCCTAACATCCCTAATAGGTATTTTATAATTACCAGGCCTACCCTTTAAGGAAGGATCATGTGATAAGGAAAGGTGTGTTTTAGCCATACAGATAGGCAGATTGTTAAAACCGACTGATTCAAATAATTTTATATTTCTTTCCGCCTGGTCCAAATATGTTACACCTTCTGCTCCATATATCTTAGTAGCAATAGTTTCAATCTTATCCTTAATACTGTCTTCCAATGAGTAAAGGTGGTGGAAGTTACTCCCTCTCTCAGTAGCCTCTATTACAGCTTCCGCTAATTCTAAACATCCTTCGCCCCCCTTAGCCCAACCTTCATGGGTTACTACTGCCGCGGCTCCGGCTGCAAGTCCTTTTTCTCTAATTAGTTCCATTTCTGCAGGTGTATCAGTTGGGAATCTGTTTATAACTACTACCGGGTTAATTCCATGAAGTAAGGAAATTTTAATATGTTGTTCTAGGTTTTCACACCCTTTTTCAACAGCAGGAAGATTTTCTTGCCCGAGCTTAGCCATATCCAGTGGTTTGCCAGCAACAACTTTTATTAATCCACCATGCATCTTTAATGCCCTTATGGTGCAGACGATGACAGAGCAATCAACTTTTAATCCACTTGTTCTACATTTAATGTTGCACATCTTCTCAAATCCCATGTCTGAACCAAAGCCTGATTCTGTTACTACAAAATC
>CAZLMD010000006.1:10800-16314 GCA_964560535.1 uncultured Atribacterota bacterium | reverse complement strand
GCCACAGTAATATCAAAACCTGTTTCTCTGGGAACACCATTTTCTTTTCCGCCTAACCCAACAATAATGTTTCTCAGGGCACGATCTGAAATATCAACAACACGATTAATACCGATGCTAGGAATATCAATATTCATTTTGTTACCCTTCTGTAAATGGGTATCCAATATAGCGCATAGTAAATTATTAGCAGCTCCAACAGCATGAATGTCACCTGTGAAGTGTAAGTTTAAATCTTCCATTGGCACTACCTGGGAATAACCTCCCCCAGCGGCACCTCCCTTAATACCAAAGACAGGTCCCATTGATGGTTCTCTCAAAGTATTAATAACATTCTTACCCAATTTTGCTAATCCTTGTCCCAAGCCTATAGATGTAACGGTTTTTCCTTCACCTAAAGGGGTAGGGGTAATGGCAGTCACATCAATATATTTTGCCTGAGGCCGATCGGTCAATCGATCAAGAACAGAGGTTTTTACTTTAGCCTTATATTTCCCATATAACTCCAGTTCATCTTCTTTTATACCGATTGAGGCAGCTACTTCAGTAATAGGAAGCATTTCGGTCTTTTGTGCAATTTCGAGGTCTGATAACATACAATCCTCCTAAAAATAAATTTTTGTATTATTTTTTGTAATTATCTGAATAGAAAAAGGTTTGCTGTTCTTTATTTATAAAAATTTAGAATAAAAAAGACAGAGTTTATAATAACTTATAAAACTCTGTCTAGTAACCTGAGGAGATATTCCCCCAAATATGTTAAACAAATAAAGATATAAATAATAGAGAATATACCTTGTCCAGCAAAAAATTATAAGGAAATTTCTCTTTAGGTAATATAGATATCTTTCCAGAGCACTGTCCAATCCCGGTCCTTTTGCCTGAGAGTTTAGATGTTTATCCATCTTGCACCTTCGGCGTTTTTCAAAATGAAAAAACTCTCCCGAAATCTTCATCCAGCATTTATATAATATTATTATATAAAAAAATAATAGTCAAGGGAAAGAAAGTTTTGTTAAAAGAACAGATCTAAATATATTTCTATTATTTGTCTAATTTTTTTTGCAATTATTATAGGTTTAGTCTTGTGAATCTCTAAACTAAATATAATAATATTAGTAATATTAGTAGTAAAAATTATTTATTAAAAATTATTATTAGTAAATAAATATTATATCTTGTTATTTCTGAAAATAATCATCTGTGCTATAATTAAGGCTGCCGTATAATTTATTCTACTTTATTTGATAAAAATATATCAAATTATAGTCAATTTATTAGATTTAATGTAAAGGAATGGTCGTATTGTTTAAAAAAGAGTACAAATATGATTGGGTAGCAGTATTAGATTTTGGTTCTCCTTATTCACAGCTAATAGCAAAAAAAATAAGGGAATTAGGTGTTTATTCTGAAATATTTCCATATAATTTTAAATTAGAAGATATTCCGATAAACAAATTAAAGGGTATTGTTTTGTCAGGAACCTCCGAAAATAATACATATGAAATATCATCTGATATTGAACAAAAATTATTATCATTAAATATACCTATACTAGGAATCGATTACGGTATGCAGCTTACAATGAAATTAATAAAAAGTGAGCTTACAACATTTGAATTTGAAAAAGAAAAAATAGAATATAAAAATAGTACTATTGATATTGTTTATAAGGATGAAAACAGTCTATTTTATAAATTACCGGACAAAATTAAAGGCACAATAAGCCAAAATTATTTAGTAAAAAGTGTTCCTACAGGTATAAAAATTACAGCAACAGGGCCGAAAGGTATTGTAGTAGCCATACAGGATGAAAATAAAAGTATTTATGGAATACAATTTCATCCTGAAACAGATAATTTTGAATATGGAAAAGATATTTTGTTTAATTTTGTACAACGAATTTGTAAATGTTCACCTGAATGGACTGATGATATTTTTATTAAAAATACTATTCAAGAAATTAAGGAAGAAATTGGGGAAGGGCATGTTGTTGCAGGGGTTAGTGGAGGAATAGACTCACTTGTAGCTGCGCTATTGACTTATAAAGCTATAGGTAAACAGTTGCATTGTATATTTATAAATACAGGATTGATGAGAAAAGATGAAGAGGAAGAGATTGAGCAAATATTCAATCAAAATTTTAAAACTAATTTGAAAATATACAACTGTACCGAAATATTTATTAAAAGTTTATACGGAGTGGTTGACCCGGAACAAAAAAGAAAAATAATTGGCAATCTTTTTATTAAAATATTTGAAGAAAAAGCTCAAAAAATAGGTGGGGTAACCCATTTGCTACAAGGTACCCTTTATCCGGATGTGCTTGAAAGTACTCCTGTTTCAGGTTCATCTCCAAAAGTTAAATCACATCACAATGTTGCTGGTTTGCCTGAGAAAATGCATTTAAATCTTTTGGAACCTATAAGAAATCTTTTTAAAGATGAGGTTAGAAGAATTGGGATTAGTTTGGGTTTACCCGAGAGTATAGTTTGGAGGCAGCCATTCCCTGGACCGGGACTGGCTATTAGAATTGCTGGAGAAATTGATGATGAAAAATTATCCATTTTAAGAGAAGCAGACAGCATAATTAGAAAAGAAATAGAAGAAAAAGGGTTGAATAAACATTTGTGGCAATACTTTGGAGTGCTATTACCGGTTAAGTCAGTCGGAGTCAAGTCTGGTTTAAGAACATACGAAAATACTCTTGTTTTAAGAATGGTATCCAGTGATGATGGAATGACAGCTGATTGGGCAAAAGTACCTTATGAACTTCTATCAAATATTTCTAATCGTATAATAAAAGAAACCCATGGTATTAATCGAGTTCTTTACGATATTAGTTCAAAACCACCGGCTACCATAGAATGGGAATAAACCATTTTCTTTGATCTACGTTCCATAGAGTTATAAGAGCTATACTATAAATGATAAATTTGGATATAAATTGAAGAAATTAACAAAAAATAATGATAATATATTAATATTGATTGAGAATTTTATTTAATAATAAACAAAAAACCGCTATATAGTAAAAAAGTATTCTAAAAAAGAAAGGTTGTTAATAAAATGTCTACATTGATTATTGTTGGAACACAGTGGGGAGATGAAGGGAAAGGAAAAGTAACTGACATATTATCTGAAAATTATGATATCATAGCGCGTTATCAAGGTGGAAACAATGCTGGACATACTGTGGTATTAGGAGAAGAATCGTTTATTTTTCAACTTATTCCTTCTGGTATTTTGCATAAAGACAAGGTTTGTCTAATAGGTAATGGTGTTGTTTTAGACCCAGAAGTCTTGTTTCGAGAAATAGAGAATTTACAGCTACACAATATAAGTATTGAAAAAAGACTATTTATTGATTATAAAGCACATATAATTTTACCCTATCATAAGATTATCGATGAAACACTGGAAGAAGATGAAGATAGCCGTAAAATTGGTACAACTAAAAGTGGCATTGGCCCTGCATATGCTGACAAAATATCTCGAACTGGTATCAGAGTTTGCGATTTGATTCATTCAGAAAGTATATCTGATAAATTAGATATAGTATTTAGACAAAAAAATGATTACTTACTTAGAAATCTCGGAATTGAACTCTCAGAAGACCAAACTGAAAATATTAAAGAAAAATATTTAAAATATGGGAAATTATTAGAACCATTAGCTATCGATGGCTCTCTTTTTATTTTTGAACAAATGAAAAATAAAAAAAGTATTATTTTTGAAGGAGCGCAGGGGGCTATGTTAGATGTTGATCATGGTACATACCCATATGTCACATCTTCTAACCCTGTTGCTGGTAATGCTTGTACCGGCTGTGGAATTAGTCCTATTCATATTGACAAGATTATTGGTATTACAAAAGCCTATACAACCAGAGTGGGTGAAGGCCCATTCCCAACAGAATTAGAAGACTCTGTGGGGCAGAAGTTAAGGGAGTATGGAAATGAATATGAATATGATGCAGCTACCGGACGTCCAAGAAGATGTGGCTGGTTTGATGCAGCTATAGTTAAATATGCTAATCGTATTAATGGTATCAATGAAACTGTTCTAACAAAATTAGATGTTCTTAGTTCTTTTAAAAGGATTAGAATATGCAAAGAATATATGATCAAAAACAAAATTTATCAGCATTTCCCCGGTGACAGTGAATTGGTTTCTCTTATAGTGCCAGTATACGAAGAAGTTGATGGCTGGGAAGAGGATATTTCTAATATAAAAGATTACAATGAGCTTCCAGAAAATGCTAAAAAATATATCAATAAAATTGAGGAACTTACTGATTCTAAAATAACCATTGTATCTGTCGGGCCAAAAAGATCCCAAACTATATTCAGGTAACGATGTTTTGAACGATCAATCTACAATCATGAAAAATATATTTTGAAAGTACCTGGATTACAAAGCCTAACTAACAAATATTAGTTCAATGTGATGGAGCTATTATGTGAACAAAACAACATGTTATGAATACATGTTGTTTTGTAGTAATGAATACTATATGAAAAACACGAATGTTATACACAAAATTACATCTTTTGTTGTTTTTCTATCTTTAAAATAAAAATAATATTTTGGAGGTTTGTCAAAGATGAAAGCAGATAAAATATGGATGGACGGTAAATTTGTAGACTGGGATGAGGCAAAAGTACATGTACTAACACATGCATTACACTATGGTAGTGGGGTTTTTGAGGGTATCAGGGCTTATAAAACTGATCAGGGAACTGCTATTTTTAGATTACAAGAACATGTAGACCGATTGTTTTATTCTGCAAAAATACTAAGATTAGAAATACCGTATTCTGAGGAAAATATTTCTCGTTCAATCAAAGAAACGGTACGGATAAATAATCTAGATAGTTGCTATATTAGACCACTGGTATATAGAGGATATCAAAAGTTGGGTTTAAATCCTTTTACCTGTCCGGTTCAAGTTATGATAGCTGCCTGGGAATGGGGGACCTATTTAGGTGAAGAGGCATTAGGAAAGGGGGTAAAAGCCATAGTATCCTCATGGCAAAGAAGTCATGTTAATTCGACCTCTGCAAAGGCAAAGCTATGTGCAAATTATATTAATTCAATTTTTGCAAGTATGGAAGCAACTCAAATGGGAGTAGATGAGGCTATTCTTTTAGATAGTAATGGCTATGTTGCCGAAGGGCCTGGCGAGAATATTTTTTGGGTTAAGGATGGCACTGTTTTTACCCCACCTTTGACTTCGGTATTAGAGGGCATTACCAGAAAAACAGTTATGAGTCTGGCTCGAGATATGGGTTTTGAAGTAAAAGAGGAGTTTGTTGCACGTGATGTCTTATACTTAGCAGATGAAGCTTTCTTTGTTGGGACAGCAGCTGAATTAACTCCAATCAGAGAGATTGATCAATATATTATCGGCACAGGCCAAAGAGGACCGATAAGTAAAGCCATTCAAGAAAAGCTGTTCAATGTTTTTAAAGGTAAAGAAAAAGAATACTTAAATTGGTTAAGTTTTGTATA
>CAZLMD010000006.1:9501-10700 GCA_964560535.1 uncultured Atribacterota bacterium | reverse complement strand
GATATTCGATAGTATCTTTTACTTCATCAAATTCAATAAATCTTGCTAATTTTTTATCAATTATCTTAAAAATATGAAAACCTTTTTCGGTTGATATGACATTGCTAATTTCTCCCGGGCTCAAATTAAATATTTCTTCTTCAATTTCTGTAGCAAAAGTTCCTTTTTTTATAAAACCAATATCTCCACCTTTAGAGGCGCTTGCCGCAGTAGAAATATCTTGAGCTAAAGTTGAAAAATCTATACCTTCATTTAATTTGTTTAAAGCATCATTTGCCTCTTCTTCTGTTTCAGTAAGAATATTTAGGGCATGAATCTCTTCATCCATCCAATAGTCTTCTTTATGTTCCTCATAGTAAGATCTGATCTCATCTTCGCTTAAAACAGTTTTTTCAACAATCTCCTTTTCTATTAAATATTGTATTAAGATTTGCTCTGTAGTGCTTTTGATTTGAAATGCAATTTCAGAATTGCTTCCTAAATCTAATTCAGCTGCTTTTTGAACAAGTAATGCTTGTATAACAAGCTGGTTTAATAGATCTTCTTTGCTATACTGCAATTTATATTGGTCAGGAATAGCATTCCAAAAATTATTAAATTCATCCAGGGTAATCGTCTCATCATTTATAATAGCAAGAATAGACTGGTTTTCTTCAACCTCATTCTCTTCATTCCCATATATTTCTGTAAAAAAAATAGATAAGAGAGCAAAAACAATTAAAACAAAACAAACACAATATTTTTTACTACGATTATTCAATGAAATAACTCCTTTCAAACATTGATATTTTTGATATAATCATTTAAAAATCAGTATATTTTATCACTTTTAGAATCTCTAAAAAACTTGGTTACAGTGTAACATAACTGAATAACTAAGTAAAGCAGGGAAAAATGATAGTTTACTTTCCTTGAAACTTTTTGAAAAATATAATATAATATTTCTACATCTCATCATAAGTAAGGATTCTTACCATTTAGTAAAGGGGGTGAGTGTATGGCAACTATAATAGTAAGAGAAGATGAAGAGTTTGATCACGCTTTAAGGCGTTTTAAAAAAGAATGTCAGAAAAGTGGAATTATTTCTGACATAAAAAAACACGAGTATTATGAAAAGCCTAGCGAAAGAAGAAAAAGAAAATTAATAGCCGCTCAAAGAAAAAAGAAAAGGAGAGGCAGGTATTAACTGTCAATTAATT
>CAZLMD010000006.1:4520-9401 GCA_964560535.1 uncultured Atribacterota bacterium | reverse complement strand
GAATTATTTGGATATATTGATACCAATATTAACTATATTTGCAAAACATTATCTGTTAATATATTTAATAGGAATGGTAATCATCTTATTATTTCTGGTGAAAAAAATAATGTAGAACAAACTGTTAAGCTTATAGAGGATTTGTTATCCATCATAAGAAAAGGTAATCAAATTAACTTAACAGAAATTAAATATCAAATCGAAATGCTAAAAGAAGACGGGTCTTTACATTTGAGTGAACTTTACAAAAATGAAATAAGGGTTTTTAAAAAAGATAAGATAATAAGGCCAAAAACATTCGGACAGAAACAAATAATAGAAAAAGTTGGTCAAAATGAGATAGTTTTTGTTATCGGTCCAGCAGGTACGGGAAAAACATTTCTTGCTGTTGCCATAGCAATTTCTGCATTAAAAAGAAAAGAGGTTGATCGGATTATACTTGTACGTCCTGCAGTAGAAGCAGGAGAAAGCCTGGGATTTTTGCCTGGCGACTTAATGGAAAAAATTGACCCTTATTTTAGGCCACTATATGATGCCATATATGAAATGATGCCTTCAGAGAAATTTCAAAATTATCTTGAGCGTGGAATTATAGAAATTGCCCCATTAGCTTATATGAGAGGAAGAACTTTGAATAATTCTTTTATAATATTAGATGATGCCCAAAATACCACATTGGGCCAGATGAAAATGTTTTTGACTCGCTTTGGTTTTGGGTCAAAAATTATTGTTACTGGGGATATTACTCAAGTAGATCTTCCTCAAAAAAATAACTCTGGCCTAAGCAGTATCGCAGAAATATTAAAAGACATTGATGGTATTTCATTTGTTTCTCTTGGAAAAAAAGATGTTGTAAGGCACAGATTGGTTAAAGAAATAATTCTTGCATATGAAAAAGCTTCAAGAATTGAAATAAACAGTTCAAGAATGAAAAAAGTAGATAGTTTTACAAATGAAAATAATTAAAAGTACAAAAAAAAGTATTAGAATACGTCAAAATAGTCTTTTACAAAGAATAGCTTTCTTTTTTCTCATTACAATTGCCGTAACTTTTATTTTATCGATTAACTTTGTTCCTGGTAGAACCATGCTGAAAATTGGTGATGTCGCTCCAAGAAATATTACGGCAACTGAAACAATAGAATTTACTGACAAAAAAGCAACTGAAAAATTAAAAGAAGAAACTAGTAGATTGACCCGTGAAGTGTATAGTTTAAATTTAGTAAGTATTGAAAATGCGGAAAAAGAACTGTTTGATTTTTTTTCTGATATTAACGACCTTAGAAGTAAATACAACATCTCTATGGAAAAACAAGCAGAGGCTTATAGTAATACTGAATATCTAGATGACAGTGGTTCTATTGATATTGACTTCAAAAAACTTATTGAAAAATACTCTCTCAATATAGAAAATACAACATTACTGGGTATAGTTGAGCTAGACCAATTTTCATTAGAAGAGATTGAGCGAAATTCCAGGACATCTTTGAAAAAAATTATGCAACAGGGGATTAAAGAGGATGACATAGATCTAGCCAAAAAACAGATTGTAAGTGAAATAGATGACTTATCTACAAACCAGCATACCGCACTAATAGCTGGGGAAATTGGGGAACATTTTTTGAGACCAAGCTTATTTCTAGATATAGAAACTACACAAGCAAAAAAACAAGAAGCAGTCTCTGCAGTTAAAGATGTAAAAGATGTGATAAGAAAAGATCAGATAATTATCAGAAAAGGTGAGATTGTTGCTGAGGACCATATTGAAAAATTGGAAGCATTAGGGCTTCAAAACCCAATCAAACGTTTTAGAGATATATTCGGCTTGTTTTTAGTCAATACATTGCTAATATCCTTGTTGAGTTTATATATTTTTACATACCACAGGGATATTTTTGATGATATTAATAAAATAATACTATTAGGGGTAATTTATTTAACAACTATTCTTTTAGCCAAAATTATTAGTCAGATATCTGGTTATATTATCCCAGTTGCCTTTGCTTCAATGTTAATCGCTATAACACTTGATTCAAGATTAGCTTTATGGATGACTTTTCTTATTAGTATTAATATAGGATTCATTTTCTTAGGTGAAATAGATTATATGGTTGTAGCCTTATCAGGGGGATTGCTTTCAATATTTAGCATCCGAAAGGCTACTCAACGCTCTAGTTTAACTCGCGCTGGTTTGTTAATTGCAGCTTCAAATGTAATTTCTATAACCGCCTTAAGCCTGATTCATAGAAATCCATCTGATTACATCATACAAAATAGTGCATGGGGTATTTTGAATGGATTTATTTCAGCCGTGCTTACTATTGGCACACTTCCATTTTTAGAAACTATTTTCGATATTTCTTCCTCATTTAGATTGATGGAGTTAACTAATCCTAACCAACCATTGTTAAAACAGTTATTAGTCGATGCCCCGGGAACTTACCACCATAGTGTTGTTGTAGGTAACCTGGCAGAAGCTGCTACTGAAGAGATAGGTGGAAATTCTCTATTAGCACGAGTAGGGGCATATTATCATGATGTTGGAAAATTGAGAAGGCCGTATTTTTTTGCTGAAAATCAAGAAGCATATAAAAATATTCATGATGACTTAGAACCTAGCTTAAGTGCTTTAGTTATTGCTTCACACGTCAAAGAAGGTGTTGATATGGCAAGAAAATATAAATTGCCAAAATCAGTTATTGATATCATCAATCAACACCATGGTACCGGGCTTATTAGCTATTTTTACCATCGAGCTTTACAATCCAATGATGATAAATCGAGTGAAGTAAGTGAAGATAGCTATCGATATTCAGGGCCTAAACCACAAAGTAAAGAAGCAGGTGTAATCCTACTGGCAGATATGATTGAAGCCGAAGCCAGGACTCTTAATAACCCTACTGTTAGCCGTATAAAAAATCTAGCACAAAATGTTATTAATAGAAATCTGGTTAACGGTCAACTCGATGACTGTAATCTGACTTTAAGAGAGCTTAGTAAGATAAAAGAAGTATTTTCAAGAATACTTACGGGTATGTTCCACAATAGGGTAGAATACCCTGATGAAGAATTAATAAATAAATTAAAGAAGGAACGTATTAAAAGTGAAAGTACTAATAAAAAACAAACAGAAACAAATAACAAATATAACAAACTTGAAAAAAGCATTGATGATAGCGATGAAATTGACAAACCAAAAAGAAACAAGTGAAGTAAGTTTGCTGTTGACTGATGATCAAGAAATACAAAAATTGAATAAAAAATATAGAAATATTGATGCACCTACCGATGTTCTGTCTTTTAGTCAAATTGATGCGAGTAAATGCTCCCTACACCCTCTTTGTAATGATGAATATTTATTGGGTGATATTGTAATTTCTGTTGAGACTGCCCAAAGACAGGCTGATGAGTTAGGCCACTCATTATTGCATGAAATAAACCTTCTTCTAATTCATGGTTTTCTTCATTTAATCGGATATGATCATTATTCTAAAAACAAAACTGATCAAATGAAAGATTTAGAAGCTATCATAATGAACAATGTTTTAATCGAAATCAAGATTGACCAGGATTTTTAAATACACCTTGTAACCCTGTATAAATATTGTTGGCTATACCACTTACTGTTAAAATAATTAAAACCTTACATAAATATCCAAACACTAGAAAAGTTGAAATTTGCTATATAATGGAGTAAAATAAATATAATAGAATATATCAATCAATGACTACATAAATAAATATATTAGTAGAGGAGGGATGTATAAAATATATAATATGTATATTCCCTTGTTAAGATTATAAATTATTTATGGAGGTTGTTTAATTTATGAAAAGATTAATCTCAATATTTATTATTTGTACACTAGTACTAGCATTTAGTATTAATGGTGTTTCTCAACAAAAATTTCTGGCAATTGCTACTGGTGGCACAGGAGGTACTTATTATCCACTGGGCGGAGCTTTAGCACAGCTACTTTCTAATAAAGTGGAAGGATTGATCGTTACAGCCCAAACAACTGGCGCCTCTATTGCCAATTGTAATCTAATAGCTCGTCATCAAATTGAAACAGCTTTTTCCCAGGCTAACACCACCTATTGGTCTTATACTGCTACAGGTCTCCAAGAAGGACAAGAGGCAATTGCTAATTTAAGAGGAATAGCCTCTTTATATCCCGAAACAATCCATATCGTAGCTACTAAAGCATCTGGAGTTAAAGCAATTAAAGATTTGAAAGGAAAAAGAGTTGGAGTTGGTGCACCCAATAGCGGTACAGAAGCAGATGCTAGGATAATTTTGAATGCCCATGGCCTTACTTATGATGATATAAACGTCGATTATCTTGATTTCAATGAAGTCGCAGATCGATTAATTGATGGTCAGATTGACGCTGGTTTTGTTACTGCCGGTTACCCAACTTCAAGTATTATAAACATTGCTACCATTCGTGATCTAGTTCTGGTTCCTGTAGATAGGGAAGTGTCTGAAAAATTAATTGAAGAAATACCTTATTACGGTCTTACTGAAATACCCTTAGGAATGTATAAGGGAGTAGATGAACCTGTTTTATCTTTAGCGACCCCTGCCTTATGGATCGGAGATTCTCAATTAGATCCCACATTAGTTTACAAAATGACAAAAGCACTTTGGGAAAATATTGATATTTTAGCTGTAGTGCATGCACAAGGTAAAAATATTACCCTGGATACTGCTCTTTCTGGTATGGCTATCCCACTTCATCCTGGTGCTGAGCTCTATTACAAAGAAATTGGGCTTATAAAATAGCAAAAAATTTGTTGTTATCAAAGAAATCCGGATGTCATTATAAAGAAAGATAATGGTATCCGGATTTCTTTGTTTAAAAAAATTAGATTATATTT
>CAZLMD010000006.1:1909-4420 GCA_964560535.1 uncultured Atribacterota bacterium | reverse complement strand
GAGGATAGCTTGTTTAAAATAAAAAATATGCACAGAGAAATTTACCTTCCCTTATACTATAGAGTTTATAAAGATAGAGGTAACGTATTTATATTTGAAAAAAAAGAATTTAATTTATCAGATAGAATAGGTGATGCATTACTAGAAATTAATATTTACAAATCAAATATTTTTGACTATTTTCTCGGAAATATAAGAGTAAAGGAGAAATAAAATGAAAAATAATTTAGATAATAAAAACAAACCTGTAAAAACATCTCTTTTAACTGATGAAGCGGAACAAATCGATGTTCAGAAATTGTTGGAGCAATATGATAGTGAATCAAATGTTAGAAAGCCTGTTGGATTAATATCTATTATCATATCTGTTATTGCAATAAGTATGTCTTTATTTCAATTTTATACAGGTGGTTTCGGCTTATGGCTGGCTTTGAAACAAAGGGCATTACACCTTGCTTTTACTCTGGCATTGATCTTCTTACTTTATCCTTCAACTAAAAAAGGCATTGGTAGCGATAAAGAAAAAATACCTTTCTATGATATAATTTTATCATTTGTGGGAGCAGCCACCAGCTTATACTTGATAATATACTACAAAGAACTTGTCTTTAGAGCCGGTTTGCCAAATAGAGTTGACCTTATTATGGGTGGAATAACTATATTACTTGTATTAGAAGCAACCAGAAGGGCAATTGGCCCAGAATTGCCGATAGTAGTGATAGTATTTTTATTGTATGCTTATTTTGGACCATATATGCCTGGGTATTTTGCACATAGAGGGTATTCCTTAGAAAGAATTATTGAACATCTCTATATGCAAACAGAAGGTATTTATGGAATACCTTTAGGTGTTTCTTCTTCTTTCGTCTTTCTTTTTATTCTCTTTGGCTCTGTTCTAAATAAGACTGGAATGGGTAAATTCTTTATAGATCTATCAATGGCTCTGGCAGGCCATACCACAGGAGGTCCTGCTAAAGTAGCAGTTATAGCCAGTGGATTTATGGGGTCTGTAAGTGGTAGTTCTGTAGCCAATGTGGTTACAACAGGTAGTTTTACGATTCCTCTAATGAAAAGTATTGGATATAAAAGAGATTTTGCTGGAGCGGTTGAAGCAGCAGCTTCTACAGGAGGGCAAATAATGCCTCCAGTTATGGGTGCAGCAGCTTTTGTTATGTCTGAATTTTTACAAATACCTTATATCAAAATTGCAGCCGCAGCTGCTATCCCGGCTATTATTTATTATATTGCTGTTATGACAATGGTTCATCTGGAAGCCTGTAAATATAACTTGAAAGGGCTACCCAGAGAAAAATTGCCCCAAGCTAGAAAAGTATTAGCAGAAAAAGGACATCTCTTATTACCACTGTTAGGGCTGGTTTATCTATTGATTAAAGGTTACACGGCATTATTCTCTGCCTTCTGGGCTATTGTTATGAGTCTAGTTGCAAGCATGTTCAAGAAAGAAACCAGAATGGATTTAAAAAATTTTTTAGGAGCTTTTGAAGATGGAGCAAAGGGTGCCCTAGGAGTTGCATCTGCTTGTGCCTGTGCGGGAATGGTAGTTGGGGTTGTTACATTAACCGGTTTTGGTTTAAAAATAGCCAGCGGAATTGTAGCCTTAGGTGGAGGCAAAGTATTACCAACACTATTTTTTACAATGATAGCTTCTATTATATTGGGAATGGGCTTGCCTACTACCGCTAAATATATAATATTAGCCATTATGGCAGCACCAGCCCTAGTACAGTTAGGTGTTTTGCCTTTAGCGGCACATATGTTTATACTTTATTTTGGTGTAATTGCCGATTTAACTCCCCCGGTAGCGGTAGCAGCTTATGCTGGCGCAGGTATAGCTGGAGGAAATACCATGAAAACAGGATTTAATGCAGTGAAATTAGCAGTAGCTGGTTTTATAATTCCTTTCATATTTGCAATTAACCCTGCATTGATGGGACTGGGAGGTTCAGTTTTTCTTACTATTAGATTGATGATCACATCTTTAACTGGTGTTCTGGCTCTTGGTGTAGCAACCAGTGGTTTTCTATTAGTTAAGACTAATCTACTTGAGAGGATTTTATTATTCATAATATCAATCTTGCTCATATCACCCGATTTATTAACTGATTTATTTGGTATTGCCGGTATTCTTATTATTTTATTTTTACAATATAGAAAAGTAAAAAAGTAAAAATACATATAAATTATTTACCTAATTATTTTGAAAAATAGATGGTAAAATATTATATAAAAAGTAAGAAAGAAAGAATAGGGGTAATTATTTTATTATAATTACCCCTTGCAGTGTGACTATTTAAAGCATATTTTATAGAGAAAACATAATTAGTAATAATCGATCTTATTTTAAAATATAAAGAGAACAGAGTAAATGAAAGATACAGAGATATATGAAAAATTGTTAAGCAAAGCTAAAGAGGCTAGACTAATTGCTTATGCACCTTATTCTAAATTCAAAGTCGGTTCAGCTCTATTATTAGATGATGGTACAATTAT
>CAZLMD010000006.1:0-1809 GCA_964560535.1 uncultured Atribacterota bacterium | reverse complement strand
CTTATTCTAAATTCAAAGTCGGTTCAGCTCTATTATTAGATGATGGTACAATTATTACTGGTTGCAATATTGAGAATGTTTCCTTTGGACTATCAATTTGTGCTGAACGAGTTGCTATTTTTAAAGCAATCTCTAGTGGTTATAAAACTCTTAAAGCAATGGCTATAATAGGAGATACCATGGAGCCCTGTTCACCCTGTGGTGCATGTCGGCAGGTAATGGTAGAGTTTTCGCCAAATATGCTGGTAATAATGAGCAACCTTCAAAACAAAACTAAAATCATTAAAGCAAAAGATTTGTTACCAGACTACTTTAAATTTTAAATATAATCCGCCACATTCAAATTTATTAATAATGATAATCTTACTTTTATATTTTTATTTAAAGAAAAATATAAAATTACAGTAGTATATTTCTGTACTAACACATTTTTAAAAAATAAACTGGAATATTATATTGTCTGTTTACATTTTTAGATATTAGGTATAAATAAGAAGAGTAGTAATTCTATGAATCGTTTATTTTCCACAGAAGGAATAGTATTAAAAAGTATAAAACTAAATGAAGCAGATAAGATTGTAACCGTTTTTAGTAATGAATATGGTAAAATCAGAGGTATTGCAAAAGGAGTAAGGAAAACTAAAAGTCAATTCGGTAGCAGTCTGGAAAGCCTCTCTATAACAAAGTTATTGATATATAAAGGGGGGAGTATTAATATTATTAATCAGACTGAGATTATCAATTCTTTCTTTTCACAGACGAGAAACCTTTTCCAATATGGATTAGCAATTAAATGTGCTGAAATTGTTGATAGGCTATCAGTTGAAGAAGACCCGAATAGGGAGCTGTATGATCTTTTTAAAAAACTCTTATTGTTATTAAAAGATGAGCAGAATCCAATTCTTTTAGTTGAGTCATTTATGTGGAAACTTTTCTCTATTTTGGGATACAAACCTGAGCTAAGAAAATGTGTACATTGTAATAATATTCCTTGTAAAGAAAAGTCTGTCATTTTTGATATTTCAAAGGGTGGAATTAGTTGTATTAAATGTAATAGTAAAACTAGTTTTTATCGAATAGAGATTGCCCTCTTTTACCTGAAGATATTACAAAGAATGTTAATAGCAGATTTAGAAGTGATACATAATAAAAAAATTGATCAATCTATCTTATCTGAACTTACGAAAATAACAGAAATATATTTGTCTTACCATTTTGAAATAGATAATAAAAGCAGACATTTTTTAAATAGGTTAAAATCATTGCAATAAGCTAACAATTAACGATGATTTGTTTAATAACTACCCGATTTTATAATTAATAATGTATGTTATTTATTTATCTTTAAAGCATATTTTTCTGATACCTTATTAGAGTGTTTAATAACAAATTTTTGGATTAACAGTATTATTAAGATCTTATTTTTAACCATTTATGCTTTGTATAATCTTAAGAAAATAAAATATACAAAAATTTTTGTAATTTTCCAAAATATGCATTTATTAAAAATATATTTCAGTTTTTGTGTATTTTTTTGACATAATATTGTGATTTTGATATATTTGAAACATTGTATTTCTTTAACAAATTTATTGCAAAAGGTCCAATTTTTATAATATTTAATCAACCAAGTGTTTTTTAACAATTTGTTTCCACAATAACATTTAGCATTATTGTGGAAATATAATTTTTAAAGAAGAAAGTATGATGCTATATTGTACAGATCCATTACTAATTTGGAATATTAAATTATTTAAAATGAATATTAACAATAATCAGGAAAATATTGATGAATATACAGGAAATTAT
>CAZLMD010000005.1:40243-42196 GCA_964560535.1 uncultured Atribacterota bacterium | reverse complement strand
TTAGCAAGTAACCCGGATTTATTAATATTAGATGAACCTAGCAGCGGGCTTAATGACAGAGAGACTGAATATGTAATGAACTTTCTGAAAGATCTGGTGAAAGATAAATTAACCATACTTTTAATTGAACATGATATGAATGTTGTTATGGGTATCTCTGACTGGGTGACGGTAATGGATGAAGGGAAAAAAATTGCCGAAGGGGAACCAGGATATATTTATCATAATCCTGTTGTCATTGAAGCCTATTTAGGCAAAGAAGAAGAGGAAGAAGAGTGTTACAATGAACAGCTTGTTAAAGATTGATAATCTCCATATCAGTTATGGCTCTATAAAAGCTCTAAAAGGGGTTTCTCTAGAGATAAACCCTGGCGAAATTGTTACAATATTAGGGGCAAATGGTGCGGGTAAAAGCACATTGCTAAGATCAATATCAGGTTTAATACCCATTCATCAAGGTGAAATACTCTTTTGCAATAAATCGTTGAAAAATGTTGAAACACATCGAATTGTTATAAATGGAATTTCTCATGTACCGGAAGGTAGAAGAATTTTTGCTACCCTTTCTGTAGAGGAAAATTTAAATTTAGGAGCATATAACCGTAGATCTGACCGGAAACTCATATTCAATCGAAAAGAACGTATATATAGTCTATTTCCAATTTTAAAAGAGAGAAAGAAACAATTAGCCGGCACTCTTTCCGGTGGAGAGCAGCAAATGCTGGCAATTGGCAGGGGGTTAATGAGTGAACCCAGATTACTATTATTGGATGAACCATCACTGGGATTAGCTCCTATTCTGGTAAAACAGATCTTTAATATTATAAAAGAGATTAATGAGCAAAAAGTTGCTATTTTATTGGTTGAACAAAATGCTAGAAAAGCACTCTCTATTTCAGACAGGGGATATGTCCTGGAAACAGGAAATATTACCATAAGCGGCCCCAGCCTGGAATTAAAAGATAATAAAAAGGTTCAAGAAGCATATCTTGGTGGAGCTGCGTTAAAGAGATGTTAGGGATAACATTAAAAAAACAGTAAAAAATTCAATTCAGGTTTTTTTATCTATCAATCTCTTTTAAAAACCCTTTATAACTCAGCTTAATTTAAATATATTGAAAAAAATATTTGTTTTTGTTATAGTATATGAAAGTTCTTATCCTGTAGTTAAATATGTTTAATTCCTTGTAGATATTAAACATCAGAATAGAACAATACATATGAAGTTTAATTTTTTGAGATAATAATGATTCTTATTAAAATAATTAACTATTTGTTTAGGGTGTACAATTATATTATATTAGCCCGAATATTTTTATCCTGGATTCCCGTTGATCATAACAATCCTGTTATCAGGCTGATCTATAAAATTACTGAGCCCATCTTAGCTCCTTTTCGTATCATAATATCCTTAGGTGGTGCCGGCATTGATTTATCACCCATAATTGTCTTTTTTCTACTTAATCTGTTGAGAACATCTTTGATAAGACTTATTATAAATTTATATTATCGGTTTTAACAGGGGACATATTCGATAGATAAAATAAACTGCAAAGATAAGGAGGATAATAATTTATGAGAATTACTCCATTGGACATTGAGCAACAACAATTTGGCAGATCCTTTAGAGGATATAATGAGGATGAAGTTGATAATTTTTTAGATAGAATTGCTAAAGATTATGAAGAAATACTAAATGAAAATATTAAAACTAAGGAAGAGCTTGAAAGATTGCAAACAAGAATAGAAGAATATTCTCGAATGGAAGATGTTTTAAGAAATGCCTTAGTCAGTGCACAGCAAAGTGCATCTAATATTAAAGAAAATGTTCAAATAGAGGCCCAGGCTGTTATTGAAAATGCCAGAATTGAGGCTGAAAAGATTAAACAAAGAGCCAGGCAGGAAATACTGGATATAAGTAATGAAATTGCCTCCTTAAAAAAGAACAAACAG
>CAZLMD010000005.1:34436-40143 GCA_964560535.1 uncultured Atribacterota bacterium | reverse complement strand
TTTTTTAACAATAATAGTTTGTATATTTAAGTGAATATCAATTATAGATTACAGAACAGGCAGACTTCAAACATACAGCGATCTTTATTTTTTAAATAATAAGTAAGAGGACAAGTAAGTATCAAATCACTGAAAATCACCTCTAAAGTTTTGACTGAAAAGACAATGGTAAGCCAGGGCGGTTGCTCCGTTAAAACAAAACAATAGGAGAATATCAAATATTCTTCTAAAAGCCTGATAGTTTCATTTTGTATCTGTATTACGATCTAAAAAATTCCAGTTTAATTATTTGGAGATAAATGAAACTATAAGAATTAATTAAGGTGGTACCGCAGGAAGCATTGACCTCTTGCCCTTTGCTGGCAAGAGGTTTTATTTTGTTTAGAAATTGCAATATTCTATGTTTAAAGTAGTTATTGTATTTATATATTATGTATAAAATCAAATTATCAGAAAATATAATCTTTTAAGGAAGGGGATGGGTGTTGATTATGGACTTTAAAACGACACTGAATTTACCAAAAACTAATTTTTCAATGAAAGCTAATCTACCAAAAGAAGAGCCAAATACTCTTAAATTCTGGTATGATATAGATTTAAACAAAAAGTTACTTACTAAATATCAGGATAGAGAAAAGTTTATCTTACATGATGGACCGCCATATGCAAATGGCAACATACATATAGGTACTGCATATAATAAAATATTGAAAGATATTATAATTAAACATAAATGGATGAGGGGTTTTAATTCATACTATGTTCCCGGGTGGGATACACATGGTATGCCGATTGAACATCAGGTGAGCCGGGACCTTAACGTAACCCTCAATGATATTGATGCAGCATCCTTAAGGGAAGAATGTCAGAAATATGCTGAAAAATATATTGATATTCAAAGGGAAGAATTTAAGAGATTAGGAGTAATTGGTGATTGGGAAAATCCATATTTGACATTTTTACCTGAATATGAAGCTACTCAGATTGATATATTTGGAAAGATGTATGAGCGGGGTTATATATACAAAGGATTAAAGGCTGTCTACTGGTGTGGTTCATGCGAAACTGCACTTGCTGCAGCTGAAATTGAATATAGTGATGAAACAAGTGATTCAATTTATGTTAAGTTTGAAGTTATCGATGATATTAGTTCTATATTCCCTGAAGCAAAACAGGGTGAAACATATGTGGTTATCTGGACTACCACACCATGGACTATACCCGGCAACTTTGCTATTGCCTTTAACCCTGATTTGAAATATAGCCTGGTAAAGACAGGGCAGGGATATCTAATAATGGCTTCCGGGTTAGTGGAAAAGGTAATGGAGGCAACAGAGATAAGTGACTATCAAGTTCTATCCGAACAGATTGGCAGTGTTTTTGAAGGTATTAAATGTAAGCATCCTTTACTAGAAAGAGAGTCTGTAATTATTCTTGGAAAACATGTTACCCTTGAAGAAGGTACCGGAGCAGTTCATACTGCGCCAGGGCATGGACAGGAAGATAACGAAATAGGTATGAAATATGGCTTACCAATAGTATCAGTATTGGATAGCAGAGGTAAGCTAAACGAAAATGCCGGACCTTTTTGTGGTCTGGATTATAGAGATGGAAATAAAAAAATCGTACTGGCATTACAGGAGGCGGGATCTCTATTAAAAGCAGGAAAAACAAGACATTCTTACCCACATTGCTGGCGTTGCAGAAATCCGATTCTCTTCAGGGCTACCGAACAATGGTTTGTTTCTGTTGACAAATTCAGAGAGCAATCCCTTAAAGAAATTGATGGAGTACAATGGATTCCCGGTTGGGGAAGAGAAAAGATATTCAGCATGGTAGAAGAGAGGGCTGATTGGTGCATCTCCCGACAGAGGGTATGGGGTGTACCTATTCCCGCATTTTATTGCAAGGAATGTAAAGAGATAGTGGTAACTCCTGAAACTATCAATATAGTAAAAGAATTATTCAGAGAGAAAGGGTCAAACTCATGGTTTACTATGAGTGCAGAAGAGATCCTGCCTGAAGGGTTTAAATGTCCCCATTGTCAGGGAACAGGATTTGAAAAGGAAAAAGACATTATGGATGTCTGGTTTGATTCGGGTTGCAGCCATGCTGCGGTATTGATGAAAAGAAAAGAATTACACTGGCCTTGTGAATTATATCTGGAAGGTTCAGACCAGCATCGCGGGTATTTCCAAACATCGCTTTTAGTGGCAGTGGCGGCTTTTGATCATGCTCCATACAAAGCAGTACTAACACATGGCTTTATTGTTGATGAGCATGGTAAAAAGATGTCAAAATCCCTGGGCAATGTTATTCCTCCTCAGGAAATCATTGATCAGTATGGAGCAGATATATTGCGGTTATGGGTAGCCTCCTCTGACTATAAAAAAGACGTAAGGATTTCTAGAAAAATATTACAGCAATTGGTTGAAATTTATAGAAAGATCAGAAATACTTCACGCTTTATTTTAGGAAATTTATTTGATTTTAACCCTGCTGAAAACTCAGTATCTTATGACAATCTGGAAGAAATTGATAAACTTATTCTAAGTCAATTTCAGAATTTGATAAAGACAACTACTGAAAATTACGAACAATATGAATTTCACTCACTTTACCATGATATTCATAACTTTTGCACCTTGAATCTTAGTTCATTTTACCTGGATATAATTAAAGATAGACTATATGTTTTAAACCCTGATTCATTATCCCGAAGGGCTGCTCAGACAGTTTTGTACAGGATAATAAATGATTTAACCAGACTAATTGCCCCTGTATTGAGTTTTACTGCTGAAGAGATATGGCAGATTCTAAATAATTTTGATTGTCAGGAAGAGAGTGTTTTCCTGGCAAAATGGCCCGAAGTAGATCAAAGAGTAGTTCAAACTGAGCTTGAAAAAAGTTGGGATAAACTATTGTCAATCAGAAAAGATGTTTTAAAAGCACTTGAAATACATCGGAAAAATGGATTAATCGGTAATGCATTACAAGCTCAGGTCGATATACATACCGGAGATAAATCACTTTTCGATTATTTGAATTATAATAAAGATAAGCTGGAGATGCTTTTTATCGTTTCAAAGGTAAATATAATGTTCGGTGAAGAGGAAGAGCAAAACCTTGAAGAAAATAGATTTCAGGGAGAAGAAGTACCGGAAATATCCATAATCATAAAGGTTGCCCCCGGGCAAAAATGTGAAAGATGCTGGTGCTATTCTGAAACAGTAGGAAGTGACAGCAATTATCCTGATATTTGTGCAAAATGTATATCTGTATTAATAGAAGAAGAGATTGACTGATCATCAGTAAAGATTATTTTTGTTAATTTTAATAATATATGTTTAAGATAATTGTTAAAGAATTCTCAAGGAGTCTATTTGCTCCTTGAGAATCTATTTTATACATTAGAGGGGATTCTATGCATTTTATTATAGGTGTATTATTGGTAATTTTTACTGATCAGATAAGCAAAATTCTGATTGTTAATAGTATGGAACTAGGAGAATCTATTCCCATTATAAATAGGATTTTCCATATCACATATATTCTAAATCCGGGATCTGCCTTTGGTTTACTGAGATTTAGCAATAAAACATTTATCATTATAGGTTTGATAATTATCATATTCGGGATATTTTTCCTGTATAAAGTAGCAAAAGAGCATAGACTGGTATATTTTGCTTTTATTTTCCTTCTGGGAGGCTCCCTGGGAAATATTATTGATCGTTTTAGAGTTGGAAGTGTAATTGATTTTTTAGATTTTAGGATATGGCCTATCTTCAATATAGCCGACACAGCTCTAAATATAGGGATCCTTCTACTAATAATTCATTTTCTATTTCACAAAGAAAACGAAGATGTTGATGAGAATATTAAGGAATAGAAGATATCACCTTAAAAAATGGTTGTTCACCCCAGGAATACCATACCGGTGCTGATATAATGAATAAAACTGATTTAGATAAATCTACTAAAATAATTCAATATTTAGAACGGGAGAAAATAAGGCTGGATGTTTTTCTGGCAAAAAAAGAAGTTACAGATTTGTCAAGGAGCAGGATTAAAGAATTAATCAGCCTTGGCCATATTACTGTCAATAATAAAACCGTGAAACCAAGTCATATCCTAAAATATGAGGATTCTATTACTATTACTATACCTGATAACAGGGTGTTAGAATTGAAAGCCGAAGAGATACCCCTTGATATCTATTATGAAGATGACCATATGATAGTGATTGATAAACCAGCAGGTATGATAGTTCATCCAACAGGAAAAGTGCATAGCGGTACCCTTGTCAATGCCCTTCTTTTCCATTGCGGTGATCAAATTTCTGGTATTAATGGTGTAAACAGACCAGGTATTGTACATAGATTGGATAAGGAAACATCAGGTTTGATGATGGCTGCAAAAACAGAAAGATCACATAGAAATCTTAGCCAGCAAATAAAGGATAGAAAAGTAGTAAAAAAATATATTGCACTGGTACATGGGGTGGTTAAAAATGAGGAAGGGAGCATCGAAGCACCGATTGGCAGAGATCCCGGGCATGGTAATAAAATGGCTGTTACAGATATAGGTGGAAGGTATGCCATGACTTCTTTCCAGGTTATTAAAAGATTTTCATCTTTTACATTGCTATTAATCAGGATTTATACCGGCCGCACACATCAGATAAGGGTACATTTACACTTTATAGGTCATCCAGTAGTTGGGGATAAGATATACAGATTCGGAAAAACGAAAAATTCTCTGGTTGAGATAGACAGACATGCCCTGCATTCTCATTATTTAGAAATACAGCATCCAGTTAGCTATCAAACTATAACCTTTACCTCTCCATTACCAGAAGATATTTTAAGACAATTAGAGATTATTTCTGGTTATTAAATCAATCTCATTTTACTTATACTACTTTTTATCACATCATAATCTATAGTTACAGCAATAGTCTTTTCCTGATAATAAGTAACTTTTCCACTCTTATCATTTTTCGGCTTTTTCACATATTTTCTAAAAGTATATATTATCAAAGCAACTTCTTTGTCTTTGACTTTACTATAATATCCTGTCAGCTGTGCTGCAAGCTTTAAAATATCGGGGGGAGGAGCAGGCAAATTGTGGTGATTTTTTATTACAACATGAGCACCGGGCCTGGTAAGGCTATGCAGCCAGAAGTCATTACCACTGGTAAGATGTCTTAATATATATTCATTTTGTTGACTATTTCTTCCTATTAAAATAGTCCAGCCATCAGTAGAGAGGAACCTTAAAGGTGAAGGTGTCTTCTTTTTCGATTTTTTTCTAACACTCCCTTTTTCTTTTTTAATATAATTTAATTTTATTAATTTCTGATATATAGCATTCAGTTCAGAAAGAGAGTTTCCATTTTTAGATATAGCAGGAAATATCTCTTTTAATTGATCAAGGGATTTTTGATTTTCTGAGAGTTGTTCTCTTATTTTTTCTTTGTTTGGGACCAGTTTTTTATATTTTTGAAAATAGTATTGTGCATTCTGTACCGGAGACAAATTTGGATCTAATTCAATATCAATTCTGGGTTGCTCGGGTAGAGAATAATCTATCAGGCTGACTCGGTTCAAGCCTTCTTTAATATTCCATAAATTTGCTATAATCAATTCCCCTTTTTTTAAATACTGCTCACAATTTCCAATTTCAATATTCTTTTCTTTCAGGATAT
>CAZLMD010000005.1:20988-34336 GCA_964560535.1 uncultured Atribacterota bacterium | reverse complement strand
ATATCTTTACTTATAAAAAAAGCCATAAGATCTGGCCGTAAAGAGAAATACAGATTTTGATATTCTTTATTTTTCTTTAAAACTATCAATATCCCATATTGTTCAACCTGGTATATGTTGACAATCTGGGATGGAATTACACATTTATTAATCTCATACAATACTAAATATAAGGCAATGCTATCTAATTTCATTCTCTTTTCACTCGTTTTAAAATATAATAAAAATATTACAGGCTATCTATAATATATTAACAAAAATGGCCGGGGATAACTTTAAGAGATGCTCTTTTATCCTTTAATAGGGGACACAGTTAAACTGCTCTTTTTATATATAAAAGTAGACGACATCTTAAATTAATATATTAAAATTAAATAATACCAATTACCCTATAATAATATATAATTATGGTATATGAAGCAAATTAATCATTATAAAAAATTTTAAAATATTTATTATAAATACTTACCAGATGTATTTCTGTCAACTCTTCTTTATTTTTCTAAAATGAAAATAATTCTTTTTAAACATGTGTAGAGATATTGATATTAGCCGTCAATCATATTTTATATATTTGACAGTAAGATGGTAATTTCCTAAAATGATTTTAATTAAGGACGCAAGAGAAAGGAGAAACTGTTGGTAAAGAGCATGACCGGATTTGGGATGAGTGAAGCCGAGCTCAATGGTATTACTTCAATTACAGAGATTAAAACAGTTAATAATCGTTATTGTGATATTAAGGTCAAGATGCCGATTCTTTCACTCGATATTTTACAAAAGATTGAAAACCTTGTTCAACAAAGAATTTGCAGGGGGTCTGTCAGTGTTCTGATTAAAATAGAAGATGGCAATGATCGGATTAGTGAGGTAAGGTTAAATGAGGATTTCCTGAAAACCTATCTGCAGGCACTATACAGGTTAAAAGAGGTAGCTGAGTTAGAAGGAGACATCAATCTCTATTCATTGCTAAGGTGTAAGGAAATATTCGAATTTGTAAAAAAAGAAGAAGATGAAGGAAAATGGGAATCTATTAAAATTTCTTTAAATAAGGCTCTAGATTTACTGGTGAAAAGCAGAGAAGAAGAGGGAGAAAAGCTTATAAAAGATATCTTAGAAAGAATTTGCCTTATAGAAACCACCCTTCTGGAGATAGATAAAGAAAAGAATGACAGCCTGAAAGACTTTCAGGAAAAATTAAAAGAAAGAATAGAGCAGCTGACTCAGAATATTTCACTAGATGAAGGTAGAATGGAGATGGAAGTTGCCTTCCTGGTACAGAAGAGTGATATTACTGAGGAAATAGCCAGATTAAAATGCCACATAAGTCAAGTAAAGAAAATAGCTGAAACAAAAGAACCTATTGGTAAAAAATTAGAGTTTTACACTCAGGAGATGGGCAGAGAAATAAATACTATAGGCGCTAAATCTGTTAATCAATCCATATCTCAAAAAGTTATACTTTTAAAAGATGAGTTAGAAAAGATTAGAGAACAGTCAAGAAATATTGAATAAAGCAGGAGTTTTTAATGAAGCAAATTATGTTAAATATAGGATTTGGTAATTTTGTAAATTTAGAAAGAGTATTATCTATTTTGGACCCTGATTCATCTCCCATGAAGAGATTGAGGGAAGAGGCAAAACAATCCAAAAAATTGATAAATGCCACTTATGGGAGGAAAACCAGATCTGTTATTATTACTGATAGTAATCATGTTATTCTGTCTTCCTTACAACCGGAGACAGTTATCAATCGTCTGAATGTATATAGCAAAAAAGAAGATGAATAGTAGATAGGATGGGAGATAAGTGACAAAACGGCAGGGTTATCTGTTTATTATTTCTGGACCTTCAGGGGTTGGGAAGGGAACTCTTATAAAAAAACTATTTAAAAAAATACCTGATCTACATTATTCAATTTCTTTAACTACCAGGAAGCCCAGAGGAGAAGAACGGGAAGGAATTGATTATCATTTTGTAAATAAGAAAACCTTTGAAAAGTATATAGATGAAGGTAGATTTGCTGAATGGGCTGATGTACATGGAGATTATAAAGGCACTCTATTGAGTACGATTGATGAATCTCTTGCAGAAGGAAAAGATCTTTTATTGGAAATTGATGTTCAAGGAGCATTACAGATCAAAAAAGAGTACCCTGAAGGTATATTTATTTTTATTACACCACCCTCCTGGGAAGAACTTGAAGAAAGGCTGAGAGGAAGAGATACTGAAGAGGAAGAAAGTTTAAAAAAAAGGCTAATAGATGCCCGGGGTGAGATGGAATTTAGCAAACATTACGATTATATAATAATCAATGATGAACTGGAAAAAGCATCAGAAGAATTGGAAGCCATTATTGTCAATGAGAGAAGAAGGTATAAAAAAGATTAGAAAAAAATGATTGGTTAGATCATTTCTTATAATTACAAGGTTGAGTATTTTTTGATAAATGTTAAAAATATAAGCTTTTAAATGTAAATAGTTAATAAAAACTCTTCAAATCAGGATAATTCAAAAATAAATTAAAAAAGGATGAAAAATGAAGATTGTACTGGCCATTACCGGAGGTATTGCCTCTTATAAGTGTGCAGAGTTAATCAGGCTGATGAAAAAGGAGGGATTTGAAGTTAAAGTAGTAATGACTGAAAATGCTACTCGCTTTATTACCCCTCTAACTATGGGAGTATTGTCAGAAAATAAAGTTTATACAGAGCTTTTTTCTAATAATATTGAAGATATTGAAATAAGACATATCTCCTTATCCCGTTGGGCTGATATAGTGGTAATTGCACCAGCTTCAGCTAACGTAATCTCTAAAATAGCCCATGGAGTTGCTGATGATCTACTCAGCACAACTTTGCTGGCTTTTCAGGGCAGGGTTATTCTCGCTCCGGCAATGAATAAGGATATGTATAATAATCCAATATTCAAAGATAATGTTAAATACCTGTCACAAAAAGGATATTATTTTATAGAAACAGAAAAAGGAAATCTTGCTTGCGGAGAATATGGTGATGGAAGGATGGCTTCCCCTGCAACGATAATCGATTATATTAAAAAAGAAATTTCTGATGAGAACAGTTTGCGTGGGAAAAAAGTCCTTATTACTGCCGGTGCAACCAGAGAGCCTATCGATAAGGTTAGATTTATTTCAAATTATTCTACCGGCAAGATGGGTTTTGCTCTGGCTGAGATTGCTAAAAAACGTGGTGCAGAGGTGGTTCTAATCACCGGTCACACCTTTTTGCCAGATATCGATGGAATAAAAACTATTAGAGTTGGATCTGCAGCAGACATGAGAGAACAGGTACTCGCATTTTTTAAGGAAACAGATGTATTTATTTCGGCAGCAGCGGTATCAGATTTCAAGCCTGCACAACAGTTTGAAGGGAAGATAAAAAAGGGGGAGAAAGAAACCCTTAGCCTGGAATTAAGAAGAAACGTGGATATTTTAAAAGAAGCAGGCAGTAAAAAAGAAAAACAAATTCTAATAGGGTTTGCGGCTGAAGCTAAAGATTTAAAAGAGAATGCCTTGCTAAAACTGAAATCCAAAAACTTAGATTATATTATAGGTAATGACATTACAAGAGAAGACAGCGGGTTTGGCACAGAAACCAATAAGGTAATTATCGTAAAACGCGATGGGAGCATAATTGATTTGCCCCTTTTGACAAAATATGAAGTTGCAGAATATATTTTTGATTTAATAAAGCAACACTTTGAAGATTAGAGCAAGGGTATACCGATAAAATGAACAGCTATAAAGTGGCAGAGGTTATTCCTCTAAAAATGAATCTAAACCATGGATTCCACTATCTTATTCCACCATCTTTAAAAGAAATGGCAGAGGTTGGTAAAAGGGTTACAGTCCCATTCCGAAATAATAAAAAAATTGGAATCATCACCAATATTTTTGAAGAGACAGAGTTAAAAAACTTGAAAGAGATTGAAGATGTTTTGGACCCCGTACCGATACTATCCGGGAAAGTCCTTGCCCTTATTGATTGGATGTCCAGATATTACTTTTGTCCTAAAGGATTAGTAATTTCTTCAATAATACCTTATCGAATCTCCTCTAAAAAAATTGCCTCTATTTTAGAAGATCATTCTTTTAACAATAGGCCATTTAGTAAGGAAGACGATAAATGTAATGCCATTAATATAAATAATTATCAACATAATTCTCTTTCAGCAGAACAGGCATTATCTATTGATAAGGCTGGCAAGCCAATACTCTTTCACTATCATAGCTACAGAGAAAGAGACCTCTATCTGATCAATTTGGTCATGAAAACCATTCGAGAGAAAAAACAGGTACTTATTCTTATACCTGACCAATTCAGTTGCAGGAGGTTTAGAGAAAAATTAGCAAAAATACTTGGAAAATCTTTAGTAGTCTTTGATAAAAATGCCAGCCCTTCTCAAAAGTATCTCCGTTTTATTGCAGTACAAAAAGAAGAGACTAAGGTGGTTATCGGTACCAGATCTAATGTTTTTTTACCTTTTTTAAATTTAGGTTTAATTATAGTTGAACAGGAGGAATCTGCTCTGTATAAAGAAGAGAGGGTTCCCAGATACAATGCCAGAGAAGTTGCACTGACCAGAGGATTATTGGAATCAGTACGGGTAGTTCTATCTTCCGGTGCACCATCAGTAGAAAGCTACTGGCATGGATTGAACAAAAAGTTTCTATTAAAGAAGAGAAAAAACACTCTCTGTCCTGAAAGAAAAAATTATCCTGAAACATTTTTAATAAACCTTGAAGAAGAAAAATCCTTTCAAAAAATCATTAGCTTTCAATTACAACAACAGATTGTTAAATATCACAAAGAGGAAAGAGGGATTGTTTTATTCTTTAAAAGAAGGGGTTTTGCCAGCTACATTTCCTGTACACACTGTAGCCAGGTATTGAAATGTCCGGATTGTAATTCCCTGCTATCATACCATAAAGAAGTTGGTAAAAGGGGTGTACAGATCTGCAACAAATGTGGAAAACGAATTCAGCATAGCAGGATTTGCCCGAAGTGTGGAAATCCATCACTAAAACCAATGGGTTTTGGAATTAAATATATCGAAGAGATGGTCCGTCAAATGTTTCCCAAAGCAACAATACAGTGCTTTGATAGAGATATTGCACCTAGTTTAAGAGAGCAAACACAACTGGTCAACAGATTTAAAAAAGGAGAAATAGATATCTTAATAACTACTAATTTTTTGTTCAGAAGAATAGACTATCGGCAAGTGGGGTTAGTAGGATTTATTTTAATAGATAACCTTTTGAATATTCCTGATTATAGATCTGCTGAGGATACTTATCAATTTATTAATCAGATTGCATTACACTTACTGGAACAGAAAACTGAAAAATCTCTGTTAATCCAAACATATCTTCCTGATCACCATAGCTTACAAGCTGTAAGAAGCTCGGGATATTCATTATTTTATCAGAAAGAGATAGCCCTCAGAAAAGAGTTGGAATACCCTCCTTTTACTAAGATAGTAAAGATTGACTTCATAGGGGCAAATGAAAGCCAGATTAGAGAAAGCATACAACACCTCAAAGACAATATCTCTGGATCACACTTAAAGGACAGTATAGGGAAAGACATATTTTTAAATGATATATATCCAGTTACTGTTCCGGATAAAAATAGAGTTATAGCCAGTCTTTTAATTCGAATAAAGACTGAAAAGAAGGAATGCGAAGAATTAGAGGACCTGCTTTATGCTTATATTTTAAATGCCCAAAAACGGCAAGTAAGATTGCTGGTAGATGTAGGACCAATTAAATTATATTAATTAATGGATAGGAGGAAGAGGAATGGCTATTTTAAAAATACAAAAATATGGCTCCCCTATTTTAAGAGAAAAGGCTTTGCCTGTTGAAAAGATTGATGAAGAAATAAAAGAATTAGTTGAAAATATGATTGAAACAATGTATGCAGAAAGAGGTGCCGGACTGGCAGCTCCTCAAGTGGGTATTTCGAAACGCATAATAGTAATAGATACTGAAGAACAAGGTCCGATAGTATTAATTAATCCGGTAATTAAAAAAAAGAGTGGAGAATCTAAAGAAGAAGAAGGTTGTTTGAGTATACCAGGTATATATTCTAATGTGGACAGATCTTTATCAATCACAGTCGAAGCTATAGACCTGAATGAAAAAAAGATTTGTATTTCTGAAGAAGGGTATTTGGCTATAGTTTTACAACATGAAATTGATCACCTCAATGGATATCTCTTTATAGATAGACTGAGTCCAGCCAGGAGAATAATGCTAAGAGAACAATTAAAAAATATCGAATAGATTTAGAAAGTGAGTAATTATCATGAAAATTATTTTTATTGGAACATCTTCTTTTGGTATACCGATATTGAAAAAATTGATAAGTTTAAAAAAGAATATTGTAATGGTTATTACTCAACCAGACAGACCTGGTGGCAGGGGAAAAAAGATGTTATCTTCTCCTGTAAAGAAACTCACTCTAGAATCAAATTTACAACTATTTCAACCAGAAAATATCAACACAGACAGTTCTGCTGAAGAGATTGCCAGAATACACCCTGATTTGATAATACTGGTTGCTTATGGCCAGATACTGTCAGGTAAAATATTGAAAATACCAACTTTAGGTTGTTTAAATATACATCCTTCTCTACTGCCGAAATACAGAGGTCCTGCCCCTATCAACTGGACAATTATTAAGGGAGAGAAGGAAACAGGTATTTCTTTTTTATTTATGGATGAAAAGATTGATACAGGTGATATTATATTTCAAAACAGAATGAAAATATTGCCTGGAGAGAATTTTGATCAATTGAGTTCAAGGTTAGCAGAAGAGAGTGCCGGTTTGCTGGAAAAAGTATTATTATCTATAGAAAAATCAGATTATAAAAAAATTACCCAGCAAAAGGGGAAAATGTTCTATGCTAGAAAGATAAATAAGGATGATTGCCGCATAGATTGGAATCAAAGAGCTGTAGATATCAATAACCTGATCAGAGGACTTACTTCTTTGCCAGGAGCTTATACTGAGTTTAATGGCAGAAGAGTCAAAATTACTGAAACAAGTTTGCCACAAAAAACGAAAGCAAATATTAATACTAATGAGCAAAAAGCAGGCACTATAAATGGGATATTCGAAAATGGCCTGGAAGTTATAACTGGAGATGGCGATACCATTATCATTCATAAACTTGTTCCAGCAGGTTCTAAAGAGATGGATGCTCTGGCTTTTTCTAATGGCTATCACATAAAAATCGGTGATATATTTAACTGAATATCTCTTCTCAAGTTAGAAACCGATTTGTAATATTAATTAAATATTCTGTTATGTTTTAGCTGGAATGATACCGAATATATCTAAAAAAATAGATGGGTGTGTATTGTGATTATAAATCAAAGTAGAAAATTAGCTTTAGAAATATTGGATCGAGTTGAAAATCAAAGCTCTTATTTAAATATCCTGATATCCTCCCTTTTTTCCAAATACCAGCTGAAAGATTCAGACAGAGCATTAATTCAAGAAGTAAGCTATGGGGTGACACGGTATAAAAAGAGTCTGGATTGGATTATTGATCAGTTTCTGGTCAATAAAAAGAAAGCAATTTCTATATCTGTTCGAAATATATTGAGGATGGGTATTTACCAGATACTCTATCTTGAGAGGATTCCTGACTATGCCATAGTATATGAATTGGTGGAGTTGGTTAAACATAGCCCATACTCATCTTTTTCGGGTATGGTTAATGCTATTTTAAGGAATGTAATACGCAATTCTAATAAAATAGAATGGCCCAATATTGAGACAGACCCGGTAAAATACATTTCCGTTTTCTATTCATACCCTGAATGGTTAATTGAAAGATGGGTAAATAGATTTGGGTTAGAGGTCTGTTTGGATATCTGTAAAACCAGTAATATGAAGCCTGATTTCACATTGAGAGTTAATCCTTTGAAGATTGATATACAGCAATTTCAAAAGAAATTGTATGAAGAAGATATTTCTTTTCAGAAGAGTATACATCTCCCGGATATGGCAATAATTATCAAAGATTTTCATAAGATTAACAATACTACCTTCTTTGAAGAAGGCCTGTTTTCAATTCAGAATGAAAGTTCCATGCTGGCATCGGAGTATCTGGCACCAGTTGCCGGAGAAATAGTCTTTGATATGTGTAGCGGGCCAGGAGGGAAATCCACTCATATGGCTCAGATTATGCAGAACAGGGGTGAGATTATATCTTTTGAGATTAATAAGAGCAGGCTGGCAATGGTTATGACAGAATCAAAAAGATTGGGTATAAATATTATTTCTCCAGTACTGAATGATTCTCAAAAATTAAATAATAAATACCTGGGAAAAGCGGACAAAGTATTAGTTGATGCACCTTGCTCCGGAACTGGAGTAATCAGGAGGAAACCTGATCTGAAGTGGAAAAGGTGGGATTTAAAACATCTTGATGAGTTAAATCAATTACAAAGAAAATTGCTTGACACAGCAGCACATTATTTGAAACCAGGTGGTGAATTAGTTTATGCTACCTGTAGTATGGAAACTGAGGAGAATGATGGTATAATTCTGGAATTTATTAGAAAACACCCTGAATTTATTATACAGAATAGCTCACAATTTATTGAAAAAAATAGTATAGTAAGATATAAAACAGATATCAAAGAAGCAATACAATTAATCCCTGGATACTCAGGTGATGATATAGATGGATTTTATATGGTAAAAATGAGGAAGAATAATTAGGGGAGTGGTATGAATAATATTTTATCCAGATCTCTGGGTACATTTATCCGTTTTTTATCTGTCATACTATTTAGTATAGGATCTATAGCCCTTGGTGGATATATAGCATTTTTAACATATCAAACTATCTTCAATGTTTCTGTTGTACAAATTCCTTCAGTTATAGATATGGATGTAGATACTGCACGTCAAAATTTGTATGGAATAGGGTTGAAGATGATTGTTAATAATGATTTAATTTTTCAACAGAATGAACAATATATAGTAATCTCGCAAAAACCATCTGCTGGAACAAGTATAAAAAAGAATCGACTTGTGGAAGTAGAGATTAGAGCTGCCAGCTCCCTTTACCAGACTCCCGATTTAATTGGCAAGACTATCTCTGAGGCTGAAGCCCTGCTTTTGGAACATGGTTACCAGATTGGTGACATTGCCTATTCCTCACATCAAAAAATACCTGAAGGCAGTATTATAGCCCAAACACCATCAGCGGGTGAAAGCATGGATAAAGAAAATAAAATCAAAATCTTAGTAAGCAAAGGGCCAAATTAATACTATAAAAGAAAACAGGGTTAAAAAATGGAAAGACAGGAATTAAAATATTGGCTAGCATGGAATAGGGTAAGAGAGATTGGCCCTGTACGTTTCACAAAATTGTGTCAGAACTTCCCTTCTTTAGAAGAAGCATGGCACTCTGATCTGAGAAAAACTGATACAATGAATATGCTTAATATTAGAGAAAATACTTTAAACAAAATTGAGCTTGAAAAAGAACTTATTAATCCTGATAAAGAATTGGCTTTACTTGAAGAAAAAGGCATTAAAACAATTACAATCAAAGAAAAAGAATACCCTCATATCTTAAAAAATATCTATAGCCCACCACCGATTATCTATTATCAAGGAGATTTTATATCTATAATGAATGAAGTAAAAAGCCTGGCTATAGTTGGTTCAAGGATGCCTACTTACTATGGCAGAAAGATTGCCAGAGAAATGTCTAATGAAATAGCAAAAAGAGGATATGCAATTATAAGTGGTCTGGCAAGGGGAATAGATACTAATGCACATATAGGGGCTTTGGAGGCCGGCGGACATACTATTGCAGTTTTAGGCTGTGGATTAGATAGAATCTATCCATCAGAAAATAAGAAGCTTGCACAGCGTATCATTACAGAAAATGGATCCATTATTAGTGAATTCCCGATCTTTACCAAACCGGAGAAGAACAACTTTCCCAGAAGAAATCGTATAATTAGCGGTTTATCACTTGGAACCATAGTAGTGGAAGCTGCTGAAAAAAGTGGAGCATTAATAACAGCAGACTTTGCTTTGGAACAAGGAAGAGAAGTATTCGCTGTTCCAGGAAGTATCCATTCTTTTCTTTCTACCGGTTGCCATAACCTTATTAAACAGGGTGCAAAGCTGATTAATAACTGTCAGGATATTTTTGAAGAACTGCCAGATTATAATGCTCCTATTTTAGAAAAAGAAGAAAAATTTGGGATACAGAGAGAAGACCATTCTGGAAAATTTACCTCTTATGAGCAGAAACTTTTAGAATATATATCTATTGAGCCATTGCATATAGATGAAATAATTGAATTATCTGCAATTCCTTATGGGAAAGCAATCGAAGCCCTATTATCCTTAGAATTGAAGAATATCATAAAAGAAGTTGAGGGAAAAAGATATATAAAGATTTAAATATATACTCCGATAAATATTTTTAATATTTATTTTTCTCTTATTTAGTTGCGGGAATTAATAAGCTCTTGTATAATGTATTTGTGCAAAAACGAAGTCGGGGCGTAGCGCAGCTTGGCCAGCGCACCTGAATGGGGTTCAGGGGGTCGGAGGTTCGAATCCTCTCGCCCCGACCATAGGTTGTAACTAATTTAGGTGAGGGTATTGAAAAAAGAAAAGGAACACCTGATTTGCTCTGAATGCAAAAAAGGATACTATTTAAGAAGAATAAATCTGCATAGTTATGATTACCTTAAAATATTAAAAATAAAGATATGCTTACCAAAGAATTTTCAAAAAAACCATACTTCCTTCCATTTAAATAATATTACAAATAATTGTATTATCTATAATGATTTTCCAAAAACGAACAAGCCTCTTTCATTAAAAAATGATTTTACCCGCACAATCTCTGTCTATCTGCCACTTATATTGATGATACGGCTTTTTTGTATATAAAAAAGAGACATTAAATCAGATTTATTCCGTTAAAAAGATGCTTATTTTTAGACATACAGGTTAAGAATACTTGTTAGTGCGGTATTTAATTATATTTCTATCTTTTGCTGGTAATACATCTTTTCATTAATAACCTGTTGTATTTATGCAAAGATAAATGTTTCATTATAAAAAAATACTTCAAGTAAGACACCTGTTTTAATTCTTTATTTAATGAAAGAAAAGATGTCCCAGCTGTGTTGAATATATACGGTATGCCAATAAAAAAAGATTTTTACAGGGTGAATAAAATGGATAAAAAATATGATGTAATTGTTGTTGGAGCGGGCCCGGCAGGTATTTTTGCTACTCTTGAATTAATAAAGAGGTGTGAAGATGATATTAATATACTGATTTTAGAAAAAGGTAAGGATATCATTAAAAGAAAATGCCTTATGAGAGAAAAGAAAATAGACTGTCAGAGATGTAATCCCTGTTCTTTATTATCAGGTTGGGGTGGGGGAGGAGCTTTTAGTGATGGAAAACTTAATCTGACAACAGATTTTGGTGGAAATCTATCAGACTATATTGGTTCAGATGAATTACACCACTTAATCAATTATGTCGATAATATCTATTGTCAATTTGGGGCAGAAGATAGCATTTATGGTGGTAGTCAAGAAGAGGTCGAGCAGATAAAGAGAGATGCATCTAAAGCAGGATTAAAATTTATTCCGGCACATATCCGCCATTTAGGAACAGAACAATGTTTTATTATTTTGCAAAACATATACGATTTTTTAAAAGACAAGGTTGAAATCAGAACAGATACTGAAGTTGCTAAAATTGTCAAAGAATGTGGTGAAGTCAGTGGAATTATTACCTCAAAAGGGGAGTATATAAAGGGAAAACATATAATCCTTTCTCCTGGTAGGGTGGGAGCTGAATGGCTAAAGAATCAAGCTATAGAATTGGAATTGCCGATTTCTCGTAACCCTGTTGATGTGGGTGTAAGAGTTGAGGTTCCGGCGGTAGTATTAGAGCATTTAACAGATCCGCTTTATGAATCAAAATTAATCTATTACTCAACTTCTTTTGATGATAAAGTACGTACTTTTTGTATGTGTCCACATGGTGAGGTTGTTATGGAATATTATAATGGCATTACTACTGTAAATGGACATAGTTATAAAAATAGAAAGACTGATAATTCCAATTTTGCCATTTTAGTAAGTACTACATTTACTGAACCATTCCATGAACCTATAGCTTACGGAAAATATATTGCCAATTTGGCAAATATTTTAAGTGGAGGTGTAATTGTTCAGCGTTTGGGTGATTTGATTTCAGGCAGGAGGTCTACTCCTGATAGAATAAGTAATTCTATTGTAACACCAACTTTAGGCAGTGCAACACCCGGTGATCTGAGTTTTGTCTTACCATACCGGATCCTTACTGATATTCTGGAGATGCTGGGAGCTTTAGATATGATTGCCCCCGGGGTTTACAGCAGGCAAACACTATTATATGGTGTAGAAATAAAGTTTTATTCAGCAAGGCTGGACCTATCTCAACATCTGGAAACAAAGATAAAAAATCTATTTACTATTGGAGATGGTGCCGGTATAACCCGAAGTCTGATGCAGGCATCTGTAAGCGGCATCATCACGGCAAGAGAGATTGATTCTCGAAGGAAAAATATTTAATTTACCAGGAATATTGTAAAATATTTATAAAAATTAATATATAATATGGTATCTATTGTGTTGTCTAAAAACTAAAAATATAAACTAAGACAGATGGGCATATATTTTTTTAGGCAGGCAGGTATTCAATTTTATTCATATGTTACTAAGATGACAATAGAAAAAACAATTAAAAACAGGGTTTTGTTATATGGTTGAACAGATAGCTTTGATAATAATTTTTTTATTTGTAATCATAGCCTTTTCACAGGTAATTGCAAATATGATGAAATCGGGTAATACTAAATACAGGGCACTTATCTTTTACGGTAGAATGCTGCTGGGATTTTTGCTGGCAATGCTAATCTATTTAGTATTTTTAATGCTTAAAGGGGAAGATATTGTTTTTAAATTGTTCGGAACAAAATAACTTTTGTTTATGTTTAAAAAATTAAAAAGGAGCGGGAAACGGGGTTTGAACCCGCGGCCTTCGGCTTGGGAAGCCGACGCTCTACCAACTGAGCTATTCCCGCAAAATAGAAATTACTATTAGAATAGATGATATAAATTGCAGGTATTATTATATAAGAAAATATTATTATTTTCAATCAGAATTTGATTAAAAAAATAATTTTTAAATTCATCGTAGCAGATATGCAGGAGGGAAAATAGTTGTATAAGCACCATTATTATCAAAACAAAAGACCACGATTCAATAGA
>CAZLMD010000005.1:16323-20888 GCA_964560535.1 uncultured Atribacterota bacterium | reverse complement strand
ATAATTCCACAGGACAATCTTGGTGCTTCTATTGAATCAGAAAAGTTGATTAATGAGGCATATTCTATCGGGAGAAGAGGATCATTATTTTTTAGAATAAAAGAAAGACTATCTCTGGCAAAAAATAATTATTATATAAATCCCGTTATAAAGTTTGAAGAAAATGATGTTAAATCTTTCTTTAATGGTTTAAAGCTAAATGTAGAAAAATCCTGTGAAGATGCATATTCTACCTCTGACAGGATAACCCCTGCCCGGATTGGTATAGAGATAGATCGAGAACAGTTATTAAGAGATATTGAAAAGAGCATGATCAGTTCTATTGATTCAGAGGGCCCAACAGTTGTGAGCCTGCCTGTCAGCTACCATGACCCTGATGTCTCTACAATAGATATATTAAATCAATCAGGATTTTTTCAAACTATAAGTAATTACAAGACATCTCTATCAGGTAAAGAGGAAAATACTCTTTATAATATTCAAAAAGCAGCAGAAGAGATAAATGGCGTAATAATAAATCCTGGAGAGATACTCTCTTTTAATAAGATAGTTGGCCCTGCCGAAAAAGAAGATGGTTATAAGGAGAGCACCATTATTGCTAATGGACAGTTTGTCAATGGATATGGGGGAGGGGTATGCCAGGTATCCACTACACTCTATAATGCAGCTATACTGGCTAATCTTCAAATTGTAGAAAGATATAATCATTCTATCTATGATAAACCAACAAATTATGTTCCTCTGGGGCAAGATGCCGCAGTATTTTTTGGCTATAAAGATTTAAAAATAAAAAATTCTTTAGACCAGAGAATAGTAGTATTTACAGAAATAAAATCTAACAATCTATCTGTTACTATCTGGGGAGAAAAAATGTTAGGTAAAGAAATTAAAATAATTACTCAGGATTTAAAAACATATGATTATGATGTTTTAGAGGTTACAAGGGAGAATGTTAATATATTTAATTTTGATAACAATGTAATACAGGAAGGGGTTCCTGGCTACAGTATCAAGACATACCGCATAATATTGGATTCATCTGGTGAAAGAATGGAGTTTTTATCTGAAGACAGATATGGCAGTATACCTGAAAAGGTATTGGTGGATTGATTAAATGTTCTGCAGATAAAGAATTAAATTATAGGAATACAATAAGCTCTTAAAATAGTGGTGAGAGGAAAGAGAGAGGTTGTTCAAAACACCTCTCTCTTTCTAATTCAAAAATATTATTCAGTCAAAACTTCCGGATCATCTATTTCATTTTCTTGATCTTCCTGATTTATGGTAACTTCTGAAACATCTTCTTCTAATAACAGGCTATCTTCTGAGTCAACCCCATCTTCTTCTATTATATCAATATCACTACCTTCACCATTCTCTTCTCTCTCAATTTCAGAGGTAAAGTCATAAAAAATATTGATATCTGCCTCTTCTCTTAACTGTGCCAGCAGTTTGTCGATAGCATTATTCTGTTTAGGGTATGACAGCATATTCTTTATATCTTCTTTCTTCTCTTCTAAGGTCAACTGCTTTTCTTCCTGAATATCGAAACATTTAATAATATGGTAACCAAATTCGGTTTCTACGATACCACTCAATTCTCCTATTTCTAAAGAGAATGCCGCTTCTTCAAAGGGAAGAACCATCTGTCCCCTGGAAACATAATCGAGGTCTCCTCCGCTCTCTGCTGATGGACAGATCGATTTTTCTTTCGCAGCTGTCTCAAAATCTATTGTCTCTTCATTTAGCTGATCAAGCAAAAGCTGAGCTTCTTCTTTATCTTCAACCAGAATATGGCTTATCTTTATTCTTTCAGGTTGCAAAAAGTAATTTTTGTGTTCTTCATAATATTCCTCTATCTCCTCATCAGAAATAGAGACAGTATCATATTCGTTCTGAATTACCTGATCAATCATAAATTGTTTTTTTATACTATCTTTGAGCTGATTAAGAGTGAGGTTATTTCTCTTTAAAGCATCATTAAAATCAGCCTCTGTCTCAAAACTATCTTTAATCCGGTCAACTTCACCATCTATCTTAGTAGCTGGTATGTCAATTTTCTCTTTCTCAGCATATTGGTATAAAAGAGTCGAGTCTATAAGCTGTTCTGTAATATTATTCTTAATAGTGGCTAACAATTCATCACCTATGTTTGAAAGGACCTGATTATCATAACGGGAAATTAAATTTGTAAAGACGCTCTGCCATTCCTGATAACTTATTTTGCTACCATTAACTTCAGCAATAATATTTCCCATCTGTTGTGGCCTTGAGCCAGAAGATCTGTATTGTCCAAGCCCATAAAATATTGAAACAACGAAGGCAACGACTATGATCAGTAAAATTGGTTTTACATTCTTTCTAATGAATTGCATAATAATTAAGTTCTCCTTACCTTTTTTTAGGATATCGATTATAAATATAATATTAGGCTTCAATTTTGTCAAATATAATAGTTGTAGTATCAGTTAATAATTTCAAAAACTTCCATTATTAGATACTTTTCAAAATTATCTTTAATAATCTATTTTTTAGAATAATGTACATTTTTAAACTCTATATTGAGAATATAATTCTTATTAAAAATTTAAGATATTATTTAGTGTTACATTGCTACTAAAAAATCTTTTTACTATTGAGCTTTTTATCATTTTTGATATATACTTAAGAAAAAATGTTGAGATTATTATGGTCGAAAAAAGAGATAAAAGAGTATTAAAAAAAGAGATTGATCAGCTGAAAGATGAGATAAGAAAACACAATTATCAATATTATATTCTTGATCAGCCAATTGTTTCAGATAGCGAATATGATAAATTAATGAAACAATTGATTAAATTAGAGTCGGAATATCCTGAGCTTATAACTGCCGATTCTCCAACACAGAGAGTTGGTGCCAGGCCACTTGAACAATTTACAACAGCACACCATATTGTGCCAATGTTAAGTCTTTCTAATGCTTTTTCTGAAAAAGAACTTCTTGATTTTGATCAACGTATCAGTAAAAATATTTCCGGCAAATTCTATGATTATGTAGTTGAATTAAAAATAGATGGGCTTGCAATAGCATTACTTTATGAGAATGGTATCCTTACCCGTGGTGCAACAAGAGGAGATGGAGTTATTGGAGAAGATATCACTCAAAACCTGAGGACTATAAACAGTATTCCCCTTAAGTTAATGGGTTTTGAGGAGATGGGGATAGTTGAAGTTTATGGTGAAGTATATATGAGCAAAGAAAATTTTAAAAAACTTAATGAAGAGAGGTCAAAAAGATCAGAAAATCTATTTGCCAATCCCAGAAATGCGGCAGCAGGCTCTGTACGCCAGTTAGATCCCGCTATTACTGCAGGAAGACAGCTTGATACTTTTATTTACCAGGCTACTTTCCCCCGTAAAGATTATTTTCAAACACATGTAGAAATGCTTGATTTACTGAAAAAAGCCGGTCTCAGGGTTAACAATAATATAAAACAATGTTCCACCATACAAGAGGTTATCGAGTATTGTAATTCCTGGCAAATGAGAAAAAAAGAATTAGATTACGATATTGATGGGATGGTTGTTAAGATTAATCAATTATATTTAAGGGAAGCATTGGGTTATACTTCTAAAAGTCCCAGATGGGCTATTGCTTTTAAATTTCCTGCAGAACAGATGACTACTGTCGTAAAAGATATTATTGTAGGAGTTGGAAGGACAGGTGCTCTTACACCGGTAGCTATCTTAGAACCTGTGGTTATTTCTGGTTCCAAGGTCCAGAGAGCTACACTCCATAATGAAGATGAGATAAAAAGGAAAGATATAAGAATAGGGGATACAGTATTAATTCAAAAAGCTGGTGAGGTAATTCCCGAAGTTATAAAGGTAATTAAAGAAAAAAGGAGTGGGAAGGAAAGGATTTTTCAGATGCCTGAGAACTGTCCGATTTGTGGTTCACAGGCTATCAAATTAGAAGGGGAAGTGGTATCACGCTGTAATAATATATCCTGTCCAGCCCAGATCAAAGAGGGGATTAAACACTTTGTGTCAAGAAGCGCAATGGATATAGAGGGATTGGGTCCTGCTATAATTAATCAGTTAGTAGATAATAAAATCATTAAAGATTTTGCTGATCTCTATTATATAAAGAGAGAAGACCTGTTAAAAATGGAGAGAATGGCTGAAAAATCATCTGGAAATATCCTGAAAGCAATTGAAAATAGCAAGAGTAAACCATTGAACCATCTTATTTTTGCCCTTGGCATTCGTCATGTAGGTGTATATGCCTCTAAATTACTGTCGGAAAATATTGATAACCTATCAGATTTAGAGAATTTTACCTTAGAAGATTTAACAAATATAAAAGGCATTGGGCCAATTATGGCAAAAAGTATAATCATGTTCTTCAAGCAAAAGGAGAATATTGAGATTATTAAAAAATTAGAACAGGCTGGAGTAAATCTATCTATACAGGATTTACAGGATAAAGCTGCAGAAGATACTGTTTTTAAAGGACTTCAGTTTGTTTTAACAGGTACTTTAGAACACTTTACACGAGAAGAAGCTAAGAATATAATTGAAAG
>CAZLMD010000005.1:11594-16223 GCA_964560535.1 uncultured Atribacterota bacterium | reverse complement strand
GCCGGATATTGAGAATATACAACCAACCTTCAATATAAATACCCCTTCCCAGCATTTTCATGAAGACATTGCCACACCATCTTTGCCACAGGATGTAGCATTGGGGATGACAGAATACCATAAAAATGGCTACTTTGAAGTTCCAGGAATTTTATAGAATTACTTATAAAAAAATATTTTAATTTTCGATTGAAGCTGGAGGGTAAAAGGATTTGTTATCAAATAAATTAAACATAGTTGAATATCTGGATATGGTGAAAAATAGAGAAATCAGTGTAGAACAGGTTATGAAAGACCTTTTTAACCATATCGATAATGTAGACAGTACACTAAAGGCTTATTTATATGTCAATAAGGAAGATGCTTTGATCAGAGCAAAAGAGATGGACCAAAAAATAAAGAACAACGATATACCTTTTTTAGCCGGTCTGCCTGTAGCAGTAAATGATAATATTTGTACAGAAGGTATTGAAACAACTGCGGGTTCTAAAATGCTAAAAGGCTTTATTCCTCCCTATGATGCTACTGTTGTCAAAAGAATAAAAGAAGAGGGTGGAATTATCATTGGAAAAACTAATCTTGATGAATTTGCCATAGGAACTTCCACTGAAAGCTCAGCTTTCCAAAAAACTATCAATCCCTGGGATAAGAACCGTGTTCCCGGCGGTTCAAGCGGTGGTTCCGCTGTAGCGGTAGCTGCTGATGAGGCGATTGTTGCACTGGGAACTGATACAGGTGGTTCAATCAGGATACCTGCTTCATTTTGCGGTATTTCTGGAATAAAGCCAACCTATGGTAGAATATCCCGTTATGGAGTTATTGCCGGTACATCATCATTAGATCAAGTTGGAATTTTGGGGAAAAGTATTAAAGATTTGGCGATAATGATGAATGTTGTTTGCGGTTATGATAATCTTGATTCCACTTCAGCAGAAACTTCTATTCCTGACTTCCTTTCTTTTTGTCAGGGAGATATAAAAAGTTTAAGAATTGGAATACCACGGGAAATCTTTTCTAATGATTTAGACCTTGAAGTAAAGGAAAAGATAACAGATTCTATCAATAAAATCTTACAGCTGGGAGGGATAATTGAAGAGACCTCTCTACCTAATATGGAATATGCCTTACCGGTATATTACACAATTGCTGCCGCAGAAACCAGTTCAAATTTGGCAAAGTTTGATGGAATACGATATGGACTGAGAGCAAAAGATGTAAGAGATCTTGAAGAGATGTATCTAAATAGCAGAAGTGAGGGTTTCGGGTCTGAAGTAATTCGCAGAATTTTGCTTGGCGCTTTTATACTTAGCTCAGAAGGCTATAATGATTATTATTTAAAGGCACAAAAGGTAAAAACTCTTATCAAAAAAGACTTTGAGAAGGCTTTTCAAAAATATGATCTGTTAATAACACCAACCTCTCTGACCCCGGCTTTCAAAATAGGTGAAAAAACGGATAACTCACTTGATCTGATTCTAACTGAAAAATTTACTTCACCGGTCAATCTGTTGGGTCTTCCGGCATTATCCATAAATTGCGGTTTCAGTACCGAAGGTAAATTACCAATAGGTCTTCAGATTATCGGTCGTTCTTTTGAAGAAGATAGAGTCTTAAAACTGGCTTATAATTTAGAAGAAGCCTTTAAAGAAATCAATTCAATTAAACCAGATTTGTCTTAATAATTCTTAAAATAATATATTTTTTATTCTCATAAGAGAGACAGAGTAAATGTATAACAGGAGTATAACATGGAAAAAGATACGGTCATAGGCCTAGAAATACATATTCAATTATCAACCAATACCAAATTATTCTGTAATTGCAGTACAGACTATGTTGATAAAGAACCCAACTCCCATACCTGCCCGGTATGTCTTGGTTTACCCGGAACCCTGCCTGTACTCAACAGGAAAGCGGTTGAATTTGCTTTAAAAACAGCTATTGCTTTGAATTGCCATATCAATGAAATTAATACTTTTCATAGAAAAAATTATTTTTATCCTGATCTTCCAAAAGCATATCAAATTTCTCAACATGACCTGCCTATAGCAAAAAATGGTTTTTTAGAGATTACAGGTGAAGAATCGAATGAAACCAGAAGAATAAGAATTAACAGGGCTCACATGGAAGAAGATGCTGGTAAACTGGTCCATTTAGAGGGAGATGGGAATACTCTTTGTTCTTTAGTGGATTACAATCGCTCTGGTATTCCTTTGTTGGAAATTGTAACAGAACCAGATCTACAGACTTCAGAGGAAGCTATTGTTTTTTTAAAAGGACTCAGGAGTATAGTTCAATATCTGGGTGTTTGTGATGGTAATTTAGAGAAAGGCTCAATGCGTTGTGATGCTAATATCTCTATACGTGAGTCTGATAGTGGAAGACTGGGTACAAAGACAGAGCTAAAAAATATGAATTCTTTTCGAGCCATCAGGATGGCAATAGATTATGAAATATTGAGACAGAGAAGATTGATCGAACAGGGCGAAAAAGTATTACAAGAGACGAGACGTTGGGATGAAGCAAAAGGAAAAACAATATTTATGAGGAGCAAAGAGGATGCAGAGGATTATAGATATTTCCCTGAACCTGACTTGTTGCCTCTACATATTGAGAATGAGTGGGTCAAAGATATCAAAAACAATTTTCCTGAATTGCCCGAACAGCGAAAGAAAAGATTCATAACAGATTATCAACTTTCTGAATATGATTCTGACAGGCTGGTAGAAGTAAAATCACTGGGCGACTATTTTGAAAGGGCATCAGAAAATTATAAAAATTATAAACAATTAGCTAACTGGATCCTGGGAGAATTATTGTACTATTTAGGACAGGAAAATAAAGATATAGATGATTCATCTGTTTCCCCTGCTTCATTGGTGGATTTGCTGCAATTAATTGATAGAGGCATTATCAGCGGGAAGATGGCGAAAAGTGTTTTTGAACAGATGTTCAAATCCGGCAAAAGTGCTTCTACTATAGTTAAACAGAGTGAATTTACGCAAATTAGTGATGAAGATGAAATTAGTGGTATAATTGATACAGTCATTCAAGGGAATAATGAGACTGTGCAGGACTATTTATCAGGAAAAGAAAAGGTTATTCATTTTTTAGTTGGCCAGGTAATGAAACATACTAAAGGCAGAGCAAAGCCAGATCTAGTACTTACTCTTCTCCAGGAAAGAATAGATAAGATTGAAACCTGATAGAACAGTTTTAAGTTTTTATTTTTGTTAGAATATTTTTAAAAAATAATGATGAAAGGGGGTGTAATTATGGATAAATATAGATGTTTAGTATGTGGTTATATCTATGATCCTGAAAAAGGGGACCCTGAATCAGGCATTGAGCCAGGTACTTCTTTTGAGGATTTACCGGATGATTGGGTCTGCCCGTTATGTGGTGCCGGTAAGGATGAATTTGAAAAGGAGGATTAAATTTGTCTATAAAAGAGATTTTAAAAGATATCTATTCAATTGGTGTAATAGATTGGAATCGAAGACTTTTTGATGAGCTAATTCCCCTGCCTGAAGGAACAAGTTATAACTCTTATTTAATAAAAAACCAGAATGAGGGGCTGTTGATTGACACAGTAGACCCTTCAATGAAAGAAGAATTTTTTCAAAATATCAAAGAATCGCAAATAGATAAAATCAGCTATATAATTGCACACCATGCCGAACAGGATCATTCTGGCTGCATACCGGATATCCTGGAAAAATATCCAGATTGTAAAGTTATTGCTAATCGGAAATGTATTCAATTATTAATTGATGCATTACATCTGAAGGAAGAAAATTTTATCGAGATTAAAGATAAAGAGACTTTTACCTTTGGCAATATAGAGTTGCAATTCCTTTTTGCACCATGGGTTCATTGGCCTGAAACATTCCTTACATACCTTCCTGAAAAGAAAGTCCTCTTCACCTGTGATCTGTTTGGTTCACATCTGGCCACTAGTGAGTTATGGTCTGAAAACAATATCAGTTTACATTTAGCAGCAAAACGTTATTATGCAGAGATCATGATGCCTTTCCGGCGGAATATACAGAACCATCTCAAAATGTTGGAAAACATAGATATTGGTATTATTGCACCTAGTCATGGGCCTATTTATAAAACCCCTGAATTTATAGTTGAGAGATACCGGGAATGGGTATCTGATTCAGTCAAAGATGAGGTTGTTATCCCTTATATATCAATGCATGGCAGCACTGAAACCATGGTAAAATATTTAGTTGATCAATTGATAAAAAGGGATGTAAAGGTAACTCCTTACCATTTAACAAATACCGATATAGGCCAGCTGGCTATGGCTCTGGTCGATACTGCCACTATCATTCTGGCAAGCCCTACAGTGTTGACAGGGCCACATCCTCAAATCGTTTATGCTGCTTATCTTTGCCGCCTTCTAAGACCAAAAGCCCGATTTGCAGGGATTATTGGTTCATTTGGATGGGGCAGCAATATGGAGCAGGATATAGTACAGATGCTAAACATTCTAAAGTTAGAACTCTTTCCTACAATAATGACGAAAGGATTACCTGAACCGGAAGATTTTAAAAAATTAGAAGAGCTGGCAGATCAAATAGTACAAAAACATAAAACAATAAAATAACAGAAATTTAC
>CAZLMD010000005.1:8501-11494 GCA_964560535.1 uncultured Atribacterota bacterium | reverse complement strand
CTTTCTGGAAGAAAGAAGTGAAGGCTGAGTAGTAATAAAAATAATTATGTTTTTCTGAAATACAGGATAAAACCAGGATTAAATTGGTGGCGAGCAGTGATATGAATATAAAAGGTATGTTCGAGGATTACACAAAATTACCTCAAAGCATATTTATCTTATTCCTGGCTCAGATAGTCAGTTCTGTAGGCAATTTTGTCTTTCCTTTTCTGGCTATTTTTTTTACTAAAACACTGATATTCAATGAACAAAAAGCCGGTTTCTATGTAATGTTAGCTACAGCTGCAAAAGTACCTGGATTACTCCTCGGGGGGAAATTATCTGATGTTTTTGGTAGAAAAAATATATTCATTATATTCAGCACTCTATCAGCTATCTTTATCTTTGCTTGCTTGATGGTTGAAAAAGTTGGACTGAACGGGATAATTCCATGGTTATTAATAATGTCGGCCGTCTTTAATGGGGCTAACTATCCTGCCATGAAAGCAATGGTGGCAGACATGACTAATCCAGATAATAGAAAAGCAGCCTTTTCCCTATTATACCTTGGTACGAATATTGGTTTTGCCATAGGACCTTTGATAGCAGGACTATTATACAATAAATATCTGAATCTGCTTTTTATTGGAGATGCGGTTTCGACCCTTGCTTCTGTCTTGCTGGTTTATTTTTTTATTATAGATACATTTCCTGGTACTGATGGTATCAAAGAATCCGGTTTTCTAAACCATAGTAACGAAAGAGCCGAGGAAGGCAGTATTTACCGTGTATTATTGTCAAGACCATACCTTATATTTTTTACTTTTATCTTTACTCTCTATTCTTTTATCTATGTACAAAGTGAGTTTACACTCCCCCTGCAGCTTATAAAAATATTTGGAGAAAATGGCCCGCAGTTTTTTGGTACAATAATGACAATAAATGGAATAGTGGTTATATTCCTCACTGTCATTATAATCAGCATGACCAGACAATTTAAACCAATATTAAATATTTCCTTTGCGGGAATTCTTTATGCTTTAGGTTTTGGGATAATCTATTTCAGTACTGGTTTGCCTATGTTTATTATTTCTACTATTTTATGGACCATTGGTGAGATAATCGCCTCTACCTATTCAGATGTCTACATAATTAATCATACCCCTGTAACTCACAGGGGTAGATTCAGTGCAATTATACATATATTGATTGGCTCAGGATTTATCTTCGGCCCATACCTGTCTGGATTATTTGTTAGCAGATATAGGCTTGAGAATATCTGGTTAATAGTCTTTGTATTGGCAATTATCTCTTCTTTTTTAATGTATCTACTCTATTATTTTGAGAATCTGAGTAGAAATTCCTATATTTCTGATGCCGAAGATGCCGAATATGATGAAAAAATAATTTAATTTAAGAAATATAATATAAGGAATAGATATTTAATAAAAAAAGCTGGTTTCATCTTGATGCTTTTAGAGAAACCAGCATAATGTTAATTATAATTATTTTAAATAGAAGTGGAAGAATAATTGTATGCCTATTCTTCAGGTCCGTTTATAAGAATACTTATTTTATCTTTCAATCTATTAAAAGATTCTTTGTTCTTATCTTCCAATTGATTAAATTTTTTAGTAATCTCTTTATCCTGGCTAATTACTTCTTCAACTGATAATTCTTTTATAAAAATCTGTTCACCCTGCTGAAAAGGCTGTAATCTCTTTTCAGGATTTCTTTCTAAATCCTCTTTAATCATCTCTATTAAGCTATCTCTTTCATTCTCCAATTCTGTTTGCAGTCTTTTCAATTGATCAAAGAAATGTTCTATTTCAAGGGAGTGATTCGTTTTTTTTAAATTTTCAATAGCCAGAAAACCTATTTTCCTTTTCTCAATATCATAGATATTGCTATGAAAAGAGAGGGATCTAAGAAAATTATTCTGTGCCATTATCAGATATTTGACAGGCAGTTCTTTAAAATGATGCCATAATTGATCTGATCCGATCTGATCTTTATAATATTTAGCAAGTATAGAGTCTATTTTTTCTTCTTGTTTTATTTCAGCTATTTCCTGTGATGACAATTTTTTACTTGCTGTTTTTTCTAAAGCTATCTCTAAAGCAGATTTAATATTTCCCATATCCAGCTACCTCCTTTTAAACAACTCAAAGAAACGGTCCTGATAGTATTCAAAAAGACCCCATCTGTCTAATTCAATCTTTAAATCCTTTGGTTCCATATCCCCATGTCTTACCATATCAAACATTGTTTCAATCTCTCTCTTGGCGACGAGAGGAATGCCGCGAGCATCACGCGAAACAACCTGATAACCCGAATTATTGTAATTAATCAAGCCTCTTTTTCTAAGTTCCGGAAAATGGGATTGGTGAGCACTTTTAGCCATCATATTTATAATAAATTTTGATAGAGAAATATCCCATAAATCACCTACACCCTTAATAATAGTAGAAAGACTGTCACCTCTATCATCAATCTCTTTAGCGATCTTGTCAGCAACAGATTCTATATTTCCTGAAACAAAAATCATTGAATCGACTTCTCTTTTAAAATGGAAGTGATAAAGGATACTGGCCATATCAGGCATTTCACCTGCTATAGATAATAGTGTTTTCTTAGCCTCCTCACTAAACCCTTCAATACGCATCATATATTCGGGAGTCAATAATTGTGGTCTGAACCAGCTTACCTTTCCTTCTCTGACTACGGTTTCTGTTTCACCTTTAGTGAATTCCTGATATATTGGTTCAGTAAGAACATGATAGTGAACTTCTGAGGAACCAAAGGAGGAGAGCAGCTGTTTCGGCCACTTCAATATTTCTGAATGCTCAAAAGCATATTGGATTCTTTTGTCCATATCCATACAATTTACCTCTTTCAGTAAAAACATTTACCACAATTCTACTGTAAAACTTCGGGAAAATATTGTTATATGCCCGAATTCTCATCAATCACATTTTAACCAATAATTTAAAAAAGTCAAACATCTCTTATAT
>CAZLMD010000005.1:6093-8401 GCA_964560535.1 uncultured Atribacterota bacterium | reverse complement strand
ATTGGTAGAAGGAGTTTCTGTTATAACTTGAAATAAAATGGAAAGAAGAGTATATAATAGGTGTATTCAGTACATCTATGCTGTTGTTTTAAAACAGGTTTTTTAAGAAAAAGAGAGAAAAGGAAAGAGGGATTAATATTAAAAAGATTATAATTGGTGTAATGGGGGCTTCTCAGTTTGTTAGCCCTGAAGATGAGCAATATGCTTATCAGATTGGGGCGATGATAGCACAAGAGGGATATATATTATTAAATGGTGGCAGATCTTCCGGAGTAATGGAGGCATCTGCAAAAGGTGCTAAAGATAATGGGGGTATTACTGTAGGAGTATTACCTGTTGATGATACTGATTGGGCTTCTCAGTATATAGATATTCCTATTGTAACAGGCATGGGTATGGCTAGAAATGTAATAAATATATTGAGCAGTGACCTTATAATTGCATTACCTGGAAAAGCAGGAACCATCTCTGAAATAGCCATAGCTTTAAAATATAATAAAGAGATAGTGTTATTCAAATTTGATGTTGGTAAATGGATTAAACCATATTATGAAGAGGGTAAAATCTACTTGATAAATGATATAGAAGAATTGAGAGCTTTTATAAAAAGTAAATTTAATAATATTAATCACCATAAAGAGGGGTAAATATGACAAAGTTATTAGTAAGGGTTGATGGTTCCTGTATGCCTAATCCAGGAAATATGGCAATTGGAGTTGTTATTTACCGTGATGGTGAGTTATGGAAAAAAGTTAATGAAATAGTGGGAATTGGCACAAACAATATTGCTGAGTATAAAGCTGTAATAAGAGGATTGGAAGAAATAAAAGATATACCGGCAGATTTAGTAGAGTTTTATTGTGATAGTCAGCTGGTAGTAAAGCAATTAAATAAAGAATTTAAAGTTAAAAATGAAAAGATGATTCCACTTTTTGAGCAGATACAGGAATTACTCAAAGAGATTAAGGCACCTGTATTTTTTATCTGGAACAGGAGAGAAGAAAACCATTTAGCTGATCAGCTTGCTAGAAAACTGTTGGTTAAAGAAGAACAAAACAAGAGAGCCATTGCTTCTCAAGAGCTGATAGTAAAAGAGGATGGTAACCTGTGGTCTGTACACAATAAAAAAAGTAAAAAAATATATCAGGTAAATATAGCAATACCAGAATGTGATTGCTATGATTTTGAAAACAATTGCCGAAAATGGAATTTGGAATGTAAGCATATCATGGCTGTCCGAAATTTCATTAAAGATAAAGATAAAGAGAATAGGACATCAGACCATTCCATATCGAGCAACACAGGTAATAGCAATAATAGAAAAATTAAAGTTCTAATATTAAGTAAAATGGTCAATGCAGAGAAATGGAAATATTATTTAGAAAGATATAATCAGGAAAACCCATTACCACTAGAACTTCTCTTTCCCGGTCAGGACAAAGAGCTTCTGTCTGATCAGCTGACAACCGCTGAGGTAATAATAGGCGGTACACTCGGTGAGAATGAGCTGAATAAAGCCAGAATGCTTAAATTATTCCAAATACCCTTTACCGGAGTTGACAGGCAGGATCTTAAGATATTTAAAAAATACCCACATATAGCTGTTTGTAATACACATGGCAATTGCCATGGAGTTTCTGAGCTGGCATTCTGCCTCTTATTGGCACTGGCGAGAAATCTCATAAATAACGACAAAGACTTAAGAAAGGGAAAGTGGCATGGTGTTGCCAGTGGAATACCTTCAATTCAGCTTCACGGAAGGAAGTTGGGCATCATTGGTTTAGGTGCTATAGGGATAGAGATTGCAAAAAGAGCAGTATCTTTCGGTATGGAGATATATGCTATAAAGCGTACAGTTAGAAAAGAAGAAGAGCTGTGCAGGCAACTCGGTCTGACCTTTTTAGGTACTCTTGAAGAATTAGAATATGTGGTAGAACAATCTGATTTCATTGTCATATCATTACCATTGACACCAAAGACAGAAAATCTGATTGATGAAAATATTTTAAGGAAAATGAAAGGTAAATACCTGATCAATATCGGGCGGGGGAATATTATTAATGAGAAATCCCTCTATTGTTGTCTTAAAGACAGGACTCTTGGCGGAGCGGGTATTGATACATGGTACCAGTATCCTGATAAAGAGTCACCTGAAAAACTTCCCAGTAAATATGCTTTTCATGAGCTGGATAATGTGGTAATGTCTCCACATAATGCCGGTTATACAGATAAGGCAATTGAAGAGAATATACTGCAAATATATAATAATATCAGACGAATATTTTACGATCGAGAACCCGAAAACAGG
>CAZLMD010000005.1:3687-5993 GCA_964560535.1 uncultured Atribacterota bacterium | reverse complement strand
CGAATATATTTCTCAAATAATATTAAGAATATGGTATAGTTATGGTAGTCTAATAAATACACATCTGAAGAAATTTACTACTTTTTAAAACAAAGATATAGAATAAAATGGAAGGTATTTATTATTTTTCAGTATGAAAGATAAAAGAATATATTCTTATAGTAAAATATTAAATATTAATTAAATATTAATAGTATAATATAAATTAACAAAGGTATCATTTATAAAAATCAACAGATAGAAAGGGGACTATTATGCCTTTAGTAACAAGTAAAGAGATCTTATTAGATGCCCAAAAAAATCGGTATGCTGTAGGTGCTTTCAATGCAAACAATATGGAGATAGTGCAGGCAATTATAGAAGCTGCGGAAGAAGAAAGATCACCCGTAATAGTACAGGCTTCACAAGGGGCAATAGCCTATGCAGGCTTGGATATGATAGTCGGTATGGTAAAAGTATTGGCTGAAAATACATTTATCCCGGTTGTTTTACACTTAGATCACGGCACAGATTATTTTCAGAATATTAAATGTATGAGAGCTGGCTTTACATCACTGATGTTTGATGGTTCCAGTCTGCCCTTTGATGAAAATGTTTCCCTGACCAGAAAAGTTGTCGAAATGGCACATACTGTTGATATTCCAGTAGAAGCAGAAATCGGACAGATTGGTAAAATGGATTCCAGCGATGAACCGGGAGTAGCCCGTGAGAAGATAAAAGAATTTTTAACAGACCCCGATGAAGCGGCAAAATTTGTTGAATTAACAGGTATCGATTCTTTAGCAGCTGCAGTGGGCACAATACATGGCTGTCAGACAGCTATGGCAAAGTTAGATATACCCCGGATTGAAAAGATCAGAGATTTAACAGGTATTCCTCTGGTATTGCATGGTGCTTCTGGTGCCGGCGATGAAGAGCTTAAAAAGGGAATAGCTGCAGGAGTCTGTAAAGTCAATATCGATACCAGAATTAGAATGGCTTTTACAAGAGCAATCAAAGATTATCTTGATAATAAACCAGAAGAAATAGATCCCCGTAAAGCATTGGGTATTGCAAAAAAAGCTGCAAAAGAAGTGATAAAAGATCGAATCAGAGTATTAGGCTGTAATAACCGGGTGTAATATAAAAAATATTTTGATTCAGCAATATATACAACATATTTTTAATGGAGGTAAATAATGTCAAAAAGAGTAGGTATTTTAACCGGGGGAGGAGATTGCTGCGGACTAAACCCTGCTATACGAGGTGCAGTCTATAGGGCATATGATTTTAATTATGAAGTATTTGGTATTAGAGATGGCTGGAAGGGCCTGATTGATAGTAATATATTTAAAATTCATTTACAGGATGCCGAAGAACTTATAGATAAAGCAGGTACTTTTCTGGGGACCTCCCGCACTAATCCTTTTAAACTTGAAACAGGTGTAGAAAAGGTATTGAGCACCATAAAGAATTATGGTCTGGACGCCATCTTGGCAATGGGTGGAGAAGATACTCTGGGTGTTGCCCGTAAATTATTTGAAGAACACAATGTAAATGTTGTGGGAGCCCCAAAAACTATGGACAACGATCTATCTTCTACCGATTTTACCTTCGGTTTTGATAGTGCTGTAACCAGAGCAGTTGAAGCAATGAAGAGCATGGAAGATACGGGAAGATCACATCGCAGAGTAATGATATTAGAGGTGATGGGAAGACATGCCGGATGGGTAGCATTGTATACCGGACTGGCTTGTGGAGCAGACTGGATCTTACTTCCAGAAGAGAAGCCTGATATCGATGAAATGTGTAAACAGATCCAGCGGGTCTATTCCAGAAAAAAATATGCATTAGTAGTGGTATCTGAAGGAGTTGAATTACCAGGAATAATCGCCGGACCGGAAGAATTAGATCAATTCGGTCATATGATTTTAAGAAAAAGAGAGATCGGACAGACCCTGGGTGACATAATATGTGAAAAGACCAGCCTTGAGACCAGACATGCGGTAATAGGTCATATGCAAAGAGGTGGTAACCCGACAGTTTTTGACAGAATTCTTGGGTTACGAACAGGAGTAAAGGCAATGGAATTAATTGAAAAAAATGATTATGGCAAAATGGCTGCTCTTAAGGGCAACAGGGTTGTTTCTGTTCCCCTGGTAGATGCAACAGGAGAGATAAAAGTTGTAAGTAAAGAATGGATTAAATTTGCTAAAATTTTCTTTAAATAATAGAAATAGGAATAAAATATATACTGTTTCTCTATAAAAATTCTACTACCTTGTTCGAATTCTAAATAAATTTTAAAAATATTATAATCCTCATTC
>CAZLMD010000005.1:0-3587 GCA_964560535.1 uncultured Atribacterota bacterium | reverse complement strand
ATATATTTCTAAGAGAGAGATAATAATATGACTGAAAAACAAAAATTTGTTCACCTCCATGTTCATTCCGAATACAGTCTTCTTGATGGAGCTTGCCGTATAAAGGAACTGATAAGGAAAGCAAAAGAGAATAATATGTCTGCTCTTGCCATAACAGACCATGGTGTTATGTATGGGGCAATACAATTTTATAAAGAAGCGGTTGCCAATAATATTAAACCTATAATTGGCTGCGAGGTTTATCTTGCTCCTGGAAGCAGGCTGGATAAATCCAATGGCAAGAAAGAATCACCAAATCACTTAATACTTTTAGCCAGGAATAAAAAAGGTTACCAGAATCTTTTACAGCTGGTCACCAGATCATTTTTAGAAGGATTTTATTATAAGCCGAGAGTAGATAAAGAACTGTTAAGAGAATATAGTGAAGGACTTATTGCTTTATCAGCATGTCTGAAAGGTGAAATTCCCGGTCAGATTCTACAGAACAATTATGCTGAAGCAGAAAAATTAGCCTTATCATATCAGGAAATATACGGTAAAGATAATTTTTACTTAGAGCTACAAAATAATACAATGCCGGAACAGATTAAAGTTAACCAGGAATTGATAAAGATAAGCCGTTCTCTGGATATACCTGTAGTTGCCACAAATGATGTTCATTATATCGAAAAAGAAGATTATGAGGCACATGATATCCTGTTGTGTATTCAAACTGCTACAAATTTAGATGACCCGAATCGCATGAGATTCAGTACAGATGAATTCTATTTCAATACACAGGAAGAGATGATGCAGCATTTTGCTGATATCCCTGAAGCCCTGGAGAATACTTGCAAAATTGCTGATAGATGTAATCTGGACATAGATTTCCGGAATGCACATTTGCCGGATTTCAGTCTGCCGGAAGGGCTTAGTGATAATGAATATTTAAAAAAATTATGTTATCAGGGAGCAATAGATAAATTTGGACATCTGGAAGGGGAAATCAAAGAACGTCTTGATTATGAATTATCTATCATAGAAAAGATGGGTTTTGACACATATTTCTTGATTGTTTGGGATTTTGTCAATTATGCCAAAAAAAATAACATCATGGTTGGACCTGGAAGGGGTTCTGCAGCCGGAAGCCTGATAGCTTATTGCCTCAGTATTACAAATATCAATCCTCTGGATTATGATCTACTCTTCGAAAGATTTCTTAATCCCGAAAGGATAAGCATGCCCGACTTTGACATTGATTTCAGCATTGAGGGCAGGGGAGAGGTAATAGAATATGTAAGTAAAAAATATGGAAATGACAAAGTTTCTCAGATTATTACCTTCGGTACTATGGCTGCGCGTGCAGTAATAAGAGATGTTGGAAGGGCATTAAGTATTCCATACGGTCTGGTAGACAAAATTGCCAAACTCATTCCTTTTGAACCAAAAATGACCATTGAGAAAGCCCTTAAGATTGAACCTGAACTGGTTAGTAATATGGAAGAAGATGCTACCATCAGGAAAATGATTGAAATAGCATCTAAATTGGAAGGGTTATCCCGTCATGCCTCTACACATGCAGCAGGTGTCGTCCTTTCACGTGAATCATTGACTGACTTTGTACCACTACAGCTGACTTCTGAAGGGGAAACATCCACTCAATATATAGCAGAAGACCTGGAATCTCTGGGATTATTAAAAATGGATTTCTTAGGTTTGAGAAACCTGTCGGTAATCAATAGTACGCTTAAAATTATCAAAAAAACCAGAGGCACAGTAATAGATATAGACCAGATTCCATTGGATGATAGCAAGGTTTATGAATTGTTAGCAAGGGGAGAATGTTGCGGGATATTTCAATTAGAAAGTTATGGAATGACCGATCTGGTGAAAAGAATGGAACCCCAAAACATCGAAGATATTACAGCCCTTTTGGCACTATTCAGACCAGGTCCTCTGGGAAGCGGTATGATCGATGATTTTATAAACCGGAAAAAGGGAAAGGTAGAGATACAATACCTGCACCCCAAATTAGAGCCTATTTTAAAAGATACTTATGGAGTAATTGTCTATCAGGAACAGGTTATGCAGATAGCCAGTCAGCTGGCAGGTTATTCCCTTGGCCAGGCTGATATTCTTAGAAAAGCAATGGGGAAAAAAATTGAAGATGTTATGAAAAAGCAGCAAAAACAATTCATTGAGGGTGCAACTAAAAATGGTATAGATAAAAAAACTGCTGAAGAAATATACGATCTTATCGCATATTTTGCCGGATATGGTTTTAATAAATCCCACAGTGTTTCATATGCTTTCTTATCATATCAAACAGCATACCTGAAAGCACATTACCCTGTAGAATATATGGCGGCACTCCTTACCAGTATTATGCAGAATACCGATAAAGTAGTGAAATATATAAAAGAATGCCAGAGTATGGGTTTAAAGATTCTGGCTCCGGATATCAATGAAAGTCTGATAGATTTTACCGTAGTAAATGAGGAGACAATACGCTTTGGACTGGCAGCAGTTAAGAATGTTGGTAAAGCCGCAGTAGAGATTATCATTACAGAAAGAAAAGAAGGGGGTAAATTCTCATCCCTGCTCGATTTTTGTGAGAGAGTAGATTTAAAGACTATTAATAGAAGGGTATTGGAAAGCCTTATAAAAAGTGGTGCCTTCGACTTTATTAAAGCTTCCAGAGCAAAGCTTTTATCAGTTTTGGAAAAGTCAATTCAGATAGCACAGGATAGACAAAAAGAAAAAAGAAATGGGCAGACAAACCTTTTTGCCATAAAAGGCGATACAATACTGGATGATATTCAGGATAATTTTGATTCGATACATGTGGAAGAATTTACAGATCAGGAGCTTTTGACTATGGAAAAAGAGACTCTTGGTTTTTATCTTTTACACCACCCCCTGGATGATTATCAGGAAAAGTTGTATGAAATTACTAATGCCAACTCTGTCAGTCTGGATCAGTTTCCAGATAAAAGCCAGGTAGTCCTTGGTGGAGTCATTACCAATGTAAGGAAAAAAGCTACCAAAAGCGGCAATATGATGGCATATTTCTCACTGGAAGATCTCTATGGCACAATTGAGATTATAGTTTTTCCAAAAACCTTGGATAAGTATAAAGAGGCGATTGTTGAGGAGAATGTGGTTATTGTAGAGGGGCGTCTCGATTCAATGGAAGAAAATATAAAACTGCTATCTCATTCAGTTTTTCCAATAAATGAATATGAGAAAAGAGATTTATCGGTAAATAATAGGAAGAGAAATAATAACAATAATAATTCGGAATATCTCCATATAGAGTTAGATTTGTTTGAACTAAATCCAGTAAAATTAAAAGAATTAAAGAAAATATTACAAAAGCATTCCGGATCTAAACGCCTTATTCTTCACTTTAAAGCAGGATCTAAAGTATTTCGCCAGTATGCAGATGAACAGATAAAGATTGAATATAGTCAAGACCTGATCAGCGAACTTAAAGAATTATCAAAACATACCAGAGTCTGGTTTGAAGATGAGGGCAATTGAAGAGGTTAGAAATGGTGCCGAAGGTCGGAGTCGAACCGACATGAGCTGTGAGGCTCGCTGGATTT
>CAZLMD010000004.1:32571-47697 GCA_964560535.1 uncultured Atribacterota bacterium | reverse complement strand
AAAAAAGGAATATACTAATCTACTCAGTAACTGTAGAAAGCAAGGAATTTTACACCTTTTCTTTTTGTTAGCAATTTCTTCCATATTTTTGTTCATATTATTTATAAATTCTGCCTCAGCCAATGAACCAATAGTAAAACTGGGCAATGAAGTATTGTTGGGGGAATGTTTTCACCTTATTGAAGGTAAAAAAGTGGGACTTATAACAAATCAGACTGGAGTGGATAGCAGGGGAGAAAGCTTTATAGAAAATATTCTTGCTACACATCAGGTAAAATTGATTGCCTTATTTGCACCTGAACATGGATTAGACGGGAAAGCCCGGGCAGGCGCACATGTAAGCTCCTATATTCATCCCCTTTACGATATACCCGTTTATAGTCTATATGGCAACACCAGAATGCCTACTGAGGAAATGTTATTTCCACTGGAAATTCTTCTTTTTGATATACAGGATATCGGTGCACGTACATATACTTATATGTCTACACTCCAATACTGTATAGTAGCAGCAGCAAAATACAAAAAACCAATTATTGTTTTGGATAGGCCCAATTTGGTAGGGGGAACTATTGTAGAGGGACCGGTTTTAGAGGATAATTTCAAATCATTTGTAGGAGTAGATAATCTGCCAATGGCTCATGGAATGACTGTAGGTGAGCTGGCACAGTTTTTTAATCGTAATATTGATGCTGATTTGATTGTTATTCCAATGAAAGAATATTATAGAGACATGACTTTCCAGGAAACAGGGCTTAAATTTGTCCCGACTTCACCAAATATTCAAAGCATCACCTCTGCATATGGCTATATGGCTACAGGTCTAGGTGAAGGTACCGGGGTGTTTCAAAAAGATCAGTTTAAATGGATAGGCGGAAAGGGGCTGGATTCATATAAATATGCGGAAGTCTTAAATAAGGCAGAACTGCCAGGAGTGTGGTTTATACCGGAAGACAATGACACAGCTGGCGGGGTACGTCTTGATATATATGATCCATACCTTTTTAACCCTGCTAAAAGCGGTATATATGCTCTTGCTTATGCTTTTATGTTAGGAGATTTCCATGTTCCTAAAAGTACCCCAGACAATATTGTTATGTTTGATAAAATTATGGGTACAGACCAGATTGGTTTCTTTTTAGAAGAAAAAGCTTCTCCACAACAGATAGTTGATTTTTATACTCCTGAGTTAGATAAGTTTAAAAAAGAACGAGAAAAATACCTTAACCCTTTATACCAGTAACCCGGGTTCTGACGAATAGCTGTAAGCTAAAGATGAGCCAGGACGAGTTTATAAATATATTCTAGTAATTTCTTTTGTCAGGAAGGAAAAAGCATCTTCAACGGTATCACATATTTTAAATAAGTTTAAATCAGTTTTGCTGATAGTGTTATATTTTACCATTGCATCGAAGTTTATTATTTGTTTCCAGTACTCAGAGCCATAGACAACTATAGGGACTTGTTTCTTCAATTTTTCAGTCTGTACCAGTGTCAAAATTTCAAATAATTCATCGAGTGTTCCGTAGCCGCCAGGAAAAATGACAAAACCTTTTGTCATGTAGACGAACCAAAATTTTCTCATGAAAAAATAATGAAATTCAAAATTTAGTTCAGGAGTAATGTATTGGTTAAATTGCTGCTCCATCGGGATACTGATATTAAGCCCGATTGACTGTCCTCCAGCCTCACTGGAACCTTTGTTTGCTGCTTCCATCATGCCAAGTCCTCCGCCAGAACAGATAATAAAGCGAGATTTTGAATTCAGTGATTTAGACCAAACAGTCAAACGTTTAGCTAACTCTACAGCATCTTGATAATATCTGGAAAGAAAGACCTGGTTATTAGCATCGTCTAATAATTTTTGGAAATGCTCTTTATTAACATCATCAGCACAATCAGCACGATTAATCTTTTCCTTTAAAGATTCAAGATCTCTTTCTGCTTCTATAAGAGGCTTTGTTCTTGCGGAACCAAAAAACACAATCATATCTTTAATTTTGTTTTTATAAAAACGTTGCATTGGTTCTAAAAACTCTGCCATTATTCTAATAATCCTGGCATCTGAACTATTAATAAACTCAAGATTTTTATATGCTTTCTCTGGTTTTATAAACTTTTTTTCCATCATGTTGTACCATACTTTCAATAAAATATTATTTATAGAGCTATAGATCCGTCTATGTATTGTTAAGGATTTACCTTAAGGATTATATCTATTATGAATCAATATTTCCAGTTTTTATCCAGATTAATTTTGTCTGATTTTAAATTATTATTACTCAGCATGCTATCTTTACTACTTTTTATTACTAAAATTGTTAACTCGTCAATAGAATATTATGCAAAAACAATCTATGCAAACACAATTTGAAGTGAAGGAAATAAAAATATTGAAAATAGATAATTTAACAAACTTAACAGGTTTTTATATTTTAAAGAAATAATCTTAATAAATCAGGTATTTATTTTTTATAAGTATACTTTTACCGAAAATATATAGAGTGTTTTTTTATTCTATAATATGGTATACTGATTTTGATATTTATTGTTAAAATATTCTGCTAAAATGATGCAAATATATTTAGTATACAATAAAAAATTCTGCCTATCCTTAATTTAGAGAATGACTAAAACCAAAATGAAAATAATTGTTACACTTATTTGTTGATAAATTCAAGTGTATACTCATTAAATACTTTTTAAAATTCATTTAATATATTACTTTTTAATACAATATTTAATACAATAAATGTAAATAAAATGTAAATATTGCTTTGAAAAAATGAAGGTATTTCAGGAGGTGATAAAAGATCCTATAGTTAAGGAATATTATTTTTTATCAGAATATTCAGAATATATAGAAATATAAGAAAGGGGAAAAGAAATGAGAAAACGTTTAATTGTTTTTTGTGTAATTGGAATTATCATTTTGTTAAGCAGTATAGGGATGGCACAGGAAGTGGTCAAATTTGGTATTGCAGAGCCCATGACTGGAGCAATGGCAGTTGGTGGAGAATTATGCTGGAGAGGTTATGAACTTGCCCTGGAACAGACTCCTACAGTCTTAGGTAAAAAGATTGAATTAATCCTGGTAGACAATAAGAGTGAAAAAGTCGATGCTGCAAATGCAGTTTCAAGACTTATTGAGAGGGATGGAGTAGTCGCTGTTTTTGTTAGTTACGGCAGTGGCATGGCAATCCCTGGTGGAGAAGTAGCCAATAAAGCCGGAATACCCTTAATTTCCGGTACAGCAACAAACCCTCTGGTCACACAGGGTAAAGAATATGTATTCCGTGCATGTTTTATCGATCCTTTCCAGGGACAGGTTATGGCACAATATGCCTATGAAACACTAGGAATCAGAAAATCTGCCCTCCTGGTAGATATTGCCCAGGACTACTCAGTTGGTCTGGCTAATTTTTATAAAAGAACATTTGAAAGCCTGGGAGGCGAGATAGTGAGTGACACAAAATATAATACCGGTGACCAGGATTTCAGTGCTCAATTGAGTCAGATTATAGCCTCAGGTGCAGAAGCTCTCTTCTTCCCCGGTTATTTTGGAGACGTAGCACTGATAGCAATGCAGGGAAGAGATTTAGGTTATACTGGAGAATATTTAGGTGGAGATACTTTACACAATCCGGTTCTGGTAGACTTAGCAAAAGAAGCTGCTGAAGGTTTGATTGCCAGCACTTTCTTCGCTGAAGATCAGCCGGCTACCCCGGAATCTGAAAAATTTGCTAAACTATTCAGAGAAAAATATGATTTAGCACCAGATGCGGTATCTATCCTTTGTTATGATTCTTACAATCTACTCATTGATGCTATTGAGAGAGCAAACTCATTTGATCCGGTAGCAATTAAAGATGCCTTAGCTGCAACGAAAGACTTCCAGGGTGCCGGTGGCTCAATTACCATAGATGAGAATGGCGATGCCATAAAACCAGCTGTTTTAGTAAAGATTGTAAATGGTGATTACAAATACGAAGCCACTGTTTATCCATAATTATTAATAGATAATTTATATATATCAAAAGCAAAAGAGATAGGAGCTACTCCTATCTCTTTTGCCTATCAAGAAAACTAATGTGTAGCTAACAATCTAATATTGACAAGGAGAAGTCTATGACAATAAATCTGCTTTTGCAGAATATCGCTAATGGTCTGTCACTCGGAAGTTTGTATGCTTTAATTGCTATAGGCTATACCATGGTTTACGGTATCTTAAGGTTGATAAACTTTGCCCATGGAGAAATATTTATGCTGGCGCCTTACTTCGTATATTTTGGAGTATTAATTTTTCACCTGCCATGGTGGGCCTCAACATTAATAGCCATTGGGTTAACTGGTTTAACAGGTATGCTTTCTGAAAGAATTGCATACAAACCTTTGCGAGATGCACCCAGGATTTCTGCATTAATTTCAGCAATAGGAGTATCCTTCTTTTTGCAAAATTTAGCTATTGTGGTTTTTTCAGGTATTCCCAAATCTGTCCATCGGACATCTTTTTTTAGTAAAATATTTCAATTTGGTGAAATTCGTATTCAATCGACCTTATTTGCCTCTATAGGAGTATCTGTAATATTCCTGTCCTTACTCATTTATATTATTTATCAAACGAAAACTGGTTTGGCAATGAGGGCAATATCCACAGATATAGATACATCCAGACTTATGGGTGTTAGTGTGAATAGAGCTATTTCAGTAACCTTTATCATCGGCTCTGCCCTGGCGGCAGTAGGGGGAATTTTGTGGAGCTTGAGATTTCCACAGATAGTCCCTACCATGGGAATTATCCCTGGTTTGAAGGCATTCATTGCAGCTGTGGTGGGGGGGATTGGAAGTATCCCCGGTGCTATGCTGGGAGGCTTTATTCTAGGTATGTCTGAAATCTTATTTGTTACATTTTTTCCCGCTATGTCAGGGTATAGAGACGCCTTTGTTTTTTTTATACTAATAGTAATATTGTTACTTAAACCAGATGGTATTTTAGGTACAAAGGTACAGGAGAAGGTATAGAGTCATGAAAAAACAGAATGAAAAAGTATGTACCATAATAGCCTTAATGATACTCTTTGTATTAGTCTATTTAGCTCAAAATAGACTGGATGCCTACAAAATAAGAATCCTTAACCTCGGTGCTATATATGTTACTCTAGGGGTAAGTTTAAATCTTATATACGGTTTTACGGGCCAATTCTCCTTAGGACATGCTGGTTTTATGGCTATCGGAGCATATGTAACTGCCCTGTTAGTCCTCCCTCCCTATTATAAAGAAGCAAGTTTTATACTTGAACCATTGATCTGGCCTTTTACCGTGATTCAAGCTCCATTTATAGTTGCTTTGCTTTTATCAGGTTTAATTACCGGATTGGCGGGTTTTTTAATCGGTTTACCAGTATTAAGGTTGAAAGGTGACTATTTAGGAATCGCTACTTTAGGTTTTGCAGAGATAATTAGGATTATTGCCAATAATCTACCACATATTACCAATGGTGCTTTAGGTATAAAAGGTATTCCGGAATTTACTAATCTCTGGTGGACAGTAGGGGTCGCAGTAGTAACTATTTATATTATTAAAGGATTAATTAATAGCAGTTATGGAAGAGCATTGATGTCTATCAGAGAAAATGAGATAGCTGCAGAAGTTGTTGGAATCAACCTTACCTATCATAAGGTAATGTCCTTTACTATCAGTGCCTTCTTTGCCGGGGTGGGTGGGGGATTATTTGCTTGTTTATTGACCACTATAGACCCCAAAGCCTTTATGCTGGTAACGACCTTTAATATTCTGGCAGTAGTTGTTCTTGGTGGTTTAGGTAGTATAACAGGAACGGTTATAGCAGCATTTCTTTATAATTTCTTTTTGGAATATCTCCGCCCCATAGAAGCTGGCTTTGATTTTGGACCAATTCATTTCCCGCCTATACCAGGTTTAAGAATGGTTTCTTTCTCAGTTCTGCTACTGGTTTTAATTCTGTACAAACAGAGAGGTTTGATGGGAGGAGTTGAATTTACATGGGAAGGATTATTCCGTTTTATTAATAGAATATTTTCTAACAAAAAAACTACCGAAGGAAGTACTTCTTAATGGAAATTTTAAATATAGATAATATTACTATTCAGTTTGGTGGCTTAACAGCAGTGAAGAATTTTGAATTGAAACTGCAGCCTGGAGAGCTCGTCGGGTTAATTGGACCTAATGGTGCTGGCAAGACTACCATTTTTAACATGATAACAGGAGTTTATACCCCCACTGTAAACAAAATTTATTTTCAAAATACAGATATTACCGGCATGAAGCCAGATAAAATTGCTAAATTGGGTATAGCCAGAACTTTTCAAAATGTAAGATTGATGGAAAATTTGACTGTGATTGATAATGTAATGATCGGATTCCATTTGCGTTTACAATCAAATCTCATTTCTGCTATCTTTAAATTCCCTGGTTATGCTAAGGAAGAGGAAGATATATACCGGAAATCTATAGAATTATTAGAAAAAGTTGATTTAGAAAGATGTAAAATGGAGAAAGCCGGTAGTCTTCCTTATGGTCAACAGCGGAAATTAGAAATAGTTAGAGCCCTGGCTACAGAACCCAAAATTTTATTACTGGATGAACCGGCTGCAGGTATGAATCCGCAGGAAACTAAAGAATTAATGTGCTTTATTCAAAAAATAAGAGATGATTTCAGTTTAACTATTTTGTTGATTGAACATGATATGAAAGTGGTAATGGGGATATGTGAAAGAATAATTGTCCTAAATTATGGTTTAACCATAGCTGAGGGAAATCCTACAGAGATACAACATAACCCTGAAGTTATTAAAGCTTATTTGGGGGTGGAAGCTCAATATGCTTAAAGTAGAAGATTTAAATGTTTTTTATGGAGGAATCCATGCTTTAAAAGGTGTCACTTTTGAAGTTCCAAAGTGTAAAATAACAACGCTGATAGGTGCTAATGGTGCTGGGAAAAGTACTACTTTGAGGGCCATCTGTTCCCTGGTAAAATCAAGATCAGGAAAGGTAATGTTTCAGGGGAACAATATCACCAACCTGTCAACAGATAGCATAGTGAAGAAAGGGGTTGCATTGGTCCCTGAAGGAAGAAAAATATTTCCCAACTTAACTGTTAAGGAAAATTTAGATTTGGGGGCTTTTATACGGGAAGATAGGGAAGAGGTTTCTAAAGATTTAGAATGGATTTACAAGCTATTCCCCCGGTTGAAAGAGAGATTATGGCAAAAAGGAGGCACATTGTCAGGAGGAGAGCAGCAGATGCTGGCAGTTGCAAGAGGTTTAATGTCCCGTCCAAAGCTCTTGATGTTAGATGAACCGTCTTTGGGCCTGGCACCACTATTAGTAAAAGACATAATAGAGATTATCCAAAAAATATGCCAGGAAGGAATAACGATTCTCTTAGTTGAACAAAATGCCTTCGCTGCTCTAAAAATATCTGATTTTGCGTATGTACTGGAGACAGGCTGCCTTGTTTTGAAGGGTAGTGGAGAGGATCTTTTAAATGATAAAAAGGTTAAAAAAGCCTATTTAGGTGAGTAACGGGCTTACTGTTTTAAACCAATTCTATTCTCGGAATAATTATAAATATAAAAAAATATTAAGAAAATGGTAATACAAATTGAAATTTCAGGTATGGTTTTATGGATTTATGGGCCTTATTGGTTTTTTAGGAATTTTTGGATTTATCAATAATAATCCTTACGAATTATTGTTCTTTACTTTTTTTGCATTCTTTGCTTATTTCAAATTCTTACGGAAGGAATTAGAATATCTTGGTTTATTGGGATTTGTGGGATTATTTGTGGCAATTTTAGGAATTTTTGGATTTATCAATGTATAGATAACCTTAGCTATATTTTTACTACTATTGTATATTGTAACCAGAATATTTATCTACCACAGTGTTTAATGTTATTTAAAAAAATAAAAGAAGTACCTTAAGAGGAGAATACGGTCATCGCTTTTAGAATCTTTGTTGACAATTGTTCAAGCTTAATTAAAAAATGTCTATGTGTGCTATTACTGATCTTGTTTGTTAATTATTCAATAAATGCTAAAGCTCTTTCTATTAGCAAGATTATTGATGGTGATACCATAGTATTAGATAACAATGAGATAGTTCGTTTAATAGGTATTGATGCCCCGGAAATTGGGCAACCAGGTTATGATTTAGCCAAATGGTTTTTACACTATCTAACAGATGAGGAAATGATTTTTGTGGAGAAAGATTTGGCAGATAGGGACGACTATGGAAGGTTATTACGTTATGTTTTTTTAGAAAAGAACAATAAAATGGTTAATGAATTAATGCTTGGTCATGGTTTGGCTGATCTTCGTTATATTGCGCCAGAAGCCAAATATTATCAAAGATTGAAGAAAGCAGCAACTAAGGCTGAAGAAAATAATTATGGTTTATGGGCTTTTCTCGTTTTTCCTCCAGGACAGATTAAAAAAGAAGACTATTATGAGAATATAGTTAGCTGGCAAGAAGCACAAAACTATATTAATCAAATAACCTCCATAGAGGGAATTATAATAGATACATATGATTCCGGCAAAGCCAGCTTTTTAAATTTTCAAAAGAATTTACCTAAAACAATACAGCTGGTGATCTTTTCTGAAAACTACCATCTATTTCCCGATAACCCTGCTCTTTATTTTTTGAATGAAAATATTAGGGTGACCGGTTTGATTCAGTTATATAAGGAAATTCCGCAAATAATCATCAAATCACCCCAACAAATTACTGTAATTGAATAGTATATAGTATACTGTAAAAATATAATAGTTATGCCGCAATCTTTTGTTGTAATCAATTTATAAGTAAAAACTTTAGATAAACAATGTTAATATAAAAAATAATTAACTATTTTGAACAAAATCACATTTCGTATTACACTAAATATGATAGAAAAATGGTACAGACAGTATTTATATAGAACATGGTCAAATATTTATTTTTTGTAAAATTGGTGAAAAATGCAAAATTGGGTTAAACATAAGATAAGCATTAGAGTCTTATTTGTTATATTGATAATTGTTATACTAGGCTACTTTTTGATAGAAAATACTAAGGTAAGGATACACACCGCATACTCATCATTACAGTTGGAGGCTGCAAATACCATGTTGGAATCGATTGCTGCAATAAGTGCAGCAAGAGAAGAGATGGGCATACCTATAAATTTTCAATTAGATCCCAACAGAACTGGTTTAATAGGTGAGGAATTTACAGTGCTGACTACTACTGTAGGCAACCTTAGTGCTAAAAGAACATCTACTAACCCTGATTTTGCTGCCTTGATAGTGAAGTATTTTCAACAGGCGGGTTTGAAATCTGGTGATACAGTTGCAGTTGGTTCAAGTGGCTCATTTCCAGCCTTACTTTTAGCTACTCTTTCTGCTTGTAAGGCTATGAATATTACCCCCATAACCATCTATGCCATAGGTGCATCTGAATATGGTGCTACAATACCAGACTTTACTTTTATTGATATTCTAAAAATATTAAATCAAAAAAATATAATAGATTATCATTTTACAGCGGTTTCAATGGGAGGTAATGACGATCAGGCAGCAGGAATGCTCTTTCCGGAATCTAAAGAAATTATAAAATCTATTGCAGAACAATCAAATACTACCTTTATAAATACTGGTAGTCTTGTCGGTAATATAGAAGAAAGATTAAAAATATACAATGAAGAAGCCGGTGAAAATAATATAAGATTATTTGTAAATATCGGAGGAGCCTCGGCAAATTATGGAGATACCATTAGCTCTATAACTTTTCCAAACGGTTTGGTGCTTGGAGGACAGGAAATACCATCATCTCCGGAAAGAGGACTTATTTTTGAATTTTTACAAAGAGATATTCCTGTGATACATCTTTTAAATATCCGTGATTTAGCTTTGAAAAATGGCATTCCCATTGACCCAATTCCTCTACCCGGGATTGGACAAAGTGAAGTATATTACCAATATGCGGTGAAGAAATGGATTGTTGTACTGATATTTTTTATAGTCTTTACTTTACTTTTCTACTACAATCGGTATAGTAAATAGGTATGCTATTGATATATTAAGTATAGGAAAGATATATTGAATTTTTTAAAAAATAGTTTTAGAATATCTCTAATTAACTAATTAAATTACTGAACAGGTTTTAAATAAGTGTATAAAGATAATGACAATAGTACTAGAATTATTTTAGTCCGACATGGAGAATGCCGGGGCAATCGAGAAGGGCTTTTTCGAGGAAGAAGTGACTTTCCCTTGAATGAACGCGGCCTTATTCAGGCTAATGAATTAGCTACTGAATTAAAAAAATTTAAACCTATCAAGGTATTTACAAGCCCTCTTCCCAGGGCAAGACAGACAGCCCGGATAATCAGTCAGATATGCCAGATTAGTATTGAAAACCGTGAAGGAATAAACAATATTGAATTAGGCCCCTGGGAGGGGAAATCAAAGAAATATATTGCTCAAAAATATCCAGAAGAGTGGAGTATTTGGGTAAAGGAGCCAGAAAAATTAAGGATATCAGGTATTGAAACCCTTGATAATGTACAACAAAGAGCCAAAAGAGAACTGGAAAATATTATAACAGATTCTTCTGGTAAAACAGTTGTAATTGTGTCACATCGAGCTGTTTTAAAACCTTTAATTGCTTCTTGCCTTGAAATAAATAAACCATATTTCTGGCGTATACATATAGATACTGCTGCATTTTCTATTTTAAATTATGAAAAACAACGTGGTTATACATTAACTCAACTAAATCAAAACAGACATCTTAGTGAATTTGTTACCGAATGTCAATAGGAAGTCTTGCTTATTAGAATTTATTAAAAGGAAAAAAATGGATAAAATAGACCTTAATTCTATAAAAAAACCTCTAATAATTTTTATTATTCTTATATTGCTTAGCCTGACTATTCCTTTTATACTACCTGCAACTTTTTTTGGAGCTTATTTATTCTGGATAATCCTATCAATTGTAGTTATTTTATATGGTTTACGTATAATTGCCGATGGTGAGGGGAATGAATAGAACAACTATCATGCTGCTAGGACTATTAATATGGTTTCTATTTGGTTCGTTGGTTTCCTATTTAGCTAAAAAGAAAACAGGACATGGTATAGCAGAATACTTTATTGCTAATCGTAATGTTGGTGGGTTTATCTCTGCGATGACATATAGTGCAACTACATATAGTGCCTTTATGATGGTAGGATTAGTGGGAATGACCTATTCTGATGGTATCAGTGTAATGGGGTTTGAACTTTCTTATTTAATGGGCACTTTATTATTATTGGTATTGTTTGCACCATATTTTTGGGAAACGGCAAAAAAATACGATTGTATCACACCAATGCAATTGCTAAGCAAGGCATATGAAAGTGATTCCATTGGAGCTATTGCTACGATTTTTTCAATGGTAATGTTAATTCCTTATATGTCAGTTCAGTTTACCGGTATAGGCTATCTTATGGAGACTTTAACTGGAATACCTTATCGAATAAGTGTTTTTATAACCTTGATTATAATTTTAGTCTTTACTCTCTGGGCAGGGATGCGTTCAGTTGCATGGACTGATTGTTTGCAATCTATTATTATGTTTATCTCTTCACTATTATTTCTGTACTATATAATCAACCATTTTTTTGGCGGAGCAGGTCAGTTTTTTCAAATAATTCAAAATAATCATAGCGAGCTGTTATCTGCAAAGAAAATGTCCTATCAGAAATATTTGGGTCTTACTGTTCCCTGGCTTTTTTTTGCTTTGACAAATCCCCAGGTGGCCCAAAGGATGTTTATACCAAAAGATAAAAAAAGTCTAAAAACGATGATAATCGGCTTTGCTACTTTTGGTCTACTCTATACTCTGATAGTCATACACCTTGGACTGGCTGCACGGCATATCATTCCATCTGTTACCAATACAGATATGATCACACCTTTGATCCTGGAGAAGACTCCTATTTTATTGGCTTTAGCCGTATTTTTAGGAATAGTTGCTGCCTCGGTATCTACTATAAATTCTATCATTCTCACTCTGAGTTCTATGTGCACGATAGATCTTTATAGTAAGCTATATGAAGTTGAAGAAAAGTCCAAATTGGTTTTTGGCAAAATTATGGTTCCGGTTATTGCAATATTAGCCTTCGTCTTTTCCTTAGGAAAGTTTGGTATTATAGTAGAACTGTCAGTTATGTCCTCAGCCGGTTTACTCGCCCTAGTGCCCAGTTATTTCGGTATTTTCTGGTTTAAAAGAGATTTAACAGCAGCAATAAGCAGTATAATTACAGGGGGAATATCTACTATTGTTATATATTTTACCGGATATTACCCCTTAGGTATCTGGCCTGGAATATGGTGTATTATTATCTCCTCTATTGTTTTTGTTGCAATAAGTGAAATAAAGTTTGCTAATAATAATGCCATTGCTTCTATTTCGAAGAAAGCAAATTAAAAAGTTATACTTGATAGTTTGAAAAGAACTTTTCTAATCTATTCATTCCTTCTTTTATATTATCCAGAGAAGTCGCATAAGATATTCTCAGGTAGCCTTCTGTATTTTTACCAAAATCTATTCCCGGGGTTACAGCTACACTTACCTTGTCTAAAATTTCAAATGCCATCTGTAAAGAATTATCAGTATATTTCCTTACATTGGCAAGAGCATAAAAAGCTCCGGAGGGTTCAACTTTGCATCCGATACCAATCTCATGTAATCGTTTTAAAATATACTCACGTCTTTGATTATATATCTCAGCCATACTTTTAACATCATTATCACACTCTTTTAGAGCAGTAATACCCGCAGTTTGTACAAAAGAATTAGCACAAATAAAGAAATTTTGTTGTATCTTTTGCAATGGCCTGATATATTCTTGAGGGGCAACTAAATATCCCAATCTCCATCCAGTCATAGCATATCGTTTAGAAAATCCATCTAAAATAAAAGTCTGGTCTGTAAATTCTAACATAGAATGTTCTTTTCCTTTATATACCAGCCCATGGTATATTTCATCAGAAAGTGTGTAATAACCTAAATCGGCAATCGACTGAAGATCTTCTTTGTTGTAAACCATACCGGTAGGATTAGATGGAGAATTTACCATAATCAACTTTGTTCTGGGAGTAATATATTTCTTGATAGTATCTATATTATATTTAAACCCATCACCTTCGTAAACAGGTACAAAAACAGGAGTCCCTCCTAAAAATTTAATAATTTTTGGATAACAAGCATAATATGGGTCAGAAAGTATGACTTCATCACCATGATTCAGTGTTGCTGCAAAAATTAGATACATAGCGGGTGATGTGCCAGATGTAACGATGATCTGGTTTGGAGAAATATCAATATTGTATTTTCTCTTATAGTAATTAGTCAACTCTTCTCTAAATTCAATTTTACCCAGACTGTTGGTATAATGAGTATCACCAGATTGGATTGCATCAATAGCCGCTTTATTAATCACCGAAGGAGTCTTAAAGTCAGGCTCCCCTACTTCAAAATGTATAATATCATATCCATCTTTTTCTTTTTGTAGGGCTTTTTCCATTACATCCATTGCAATAAAAGGTTGCATAGAATTGGCTCTTTCAGTAATTTGAAATATATCCTGTTGCTTCATACTCAAATCCTTTCCTTCTATCCTTCTAAAATAAGACTATAATTTTAAAATAATAAAATTTATTATCTAATAATATTTTCTATCTCCTCTAAATCAAGATTCATTATTTTAGTCAATCCACTTATTTTAGCTGCATCTTCTGTTAGAGCAATAATATCATCCCGTTTAATAGAATCCAGACTATATTTTCTACATAATGCCATAATCTGTTGTAATCCAGTATTTATTCTCTCAATGTAATTAAAAACTCCAAGAGCACCAAAGGGGATCTGTTCTGTTTTATTACCAAATCTTGCCTTTAGCTCAGGAAATCCACAAAAGATCTCATCTAAGGATTTTCCGTATTGTAAGAGATCTGTGGGTACAGAACCTTTTTTAATCATATCAGCAACAGTTTTCCCAACCATTGCTGCTGCCATTGCTGCTCGACCAATACCAATCAACCTTACATAAGGAGAGCCAAGAGCCAGGCCTTTAAAGACTTGATCTTCAAAAGAAAAACCACCAGCCATGGCTATAGCAGGTAATTGGAAATTTTTCTCTGCCATTTTCTGGCAGATTTTATAAAGCATGCTTTCCAGATATACTGTCGGGTAACCCCATTCATCCATCATGCGTATAGGGCTGTTTCCGGTACCGCCCCCCGATCCATCAATGGTTATCAGGTCAATACCTGTTTGTGATGCAAGCATCATGGTCTTTGCCAGATCAGCAGGTCTGAAGGGGCCAGTTTTAATAGAAATAAATTTAGCGCCAATCTGACGAAGTTCCTGTATTCGTCTGTTAAAGCTATCATATTCCCATTCAGGCAAACGTCCAACTTTGTAGAAAGGAGGACATATATTTTGTTTGTAAAGTTTCTGAATGCCAGTATCATAGGGATCAGGAAAAACCTCATACCCCATTTGTTTAATGCTTAAGGCTTTTTCTAATGAGGTAATTTTCCCCATTCCCTGAATGCCTTTAGCTCCCTGACCGAGTTTAAGTTCAACTGCCTCAAAACCCACCTCATTTATAGCATATTCTAATAATCCCAATTTTTCGTCATCAGCATTAGCCTGTAAAAAAAGAGCACCATATCCATCATTAAATTGGTAAAATGAATCAAACATCTTTTTTAACATTGGCAGGTGAACAACCCTTCCTTTTTCAATAATGCAATCTGGATCGGTAGTGGGCATATCTTCACCTATAACAGATATTAAGCCGGATATTGCAGCACCTGAAAAATATCCCTCCCAGTTTAGTTTAGCCATTGCCGGAAAAATAAAAGGTGATTTTAATTTAATCCAATTTGTTTCATTTCCTATTTTTATATTTAAATCAACATCAGGATAGGCAATTTGATTGGAATTGGCACCAAAAGAACCAAAACAGCGGCCATTAATATTAAAGTGTGAAAAATCTATTGGATAATCTTTCTCAGAGGCTGTCTGAGAGGTAATTCTTTCTGTAGG
>CAZLMD010000004.1:29211-32471 GCA_964560535.1 uncultured Atribacterota bacterium | reverse complement strand
TGCTAATTGATTTAAAATATATTCTATGACAAACATATAACAACAAATCACCGTTAATATTATGAGCTTAAACCCATAATGAAAGAGAATAGTAGAGTTGCAGATGATAGTAATATAATAGGGTATAATGTTTTTTTAAAAGAATAATCTAAAAAAGCTCTTTTTGCAAATTAATATTTACTTAAATAGTGGAAAATAAGAAAGTTTTGTGTTAAATTAGTATAAATTTTTAGTAATGTCCGGAATATGCTATGTTAAATAACAAAACATAGTGTATAATACACTATGTTTGAACTAGTTTTGCATAATTACTTTGTGTGAGTATTTAAGTATTATAATTAGCTACTGGTAGAATGTTTTAACTAGAGGAGTGCTGTGTTACCATTTAAAGAATGCCTTAAATCTTATATAGTCTGGGAAATATTGAAAAATTATTACTGGTTAGAATAAATATAATGGCAAAACCAAGAATAATTATTATATATGAATCATATCACCACAATAATACAGAAAAAATTGCATACATATTAGCACAAAGACTCCAGGCTGATTTGTGCAAAACAGATCAGGTGAACCCTGGAAAGCTATTAGATTATGAAGTTATAGGATTTGGAACTGGTATCTATTTTTGTAAGCCACATCAAAAAATACATTCACTTTTAGACAGATTACCGAATTTCACTAAACAAAAATCCTTTCTTTTTGCTACCAGTGGCATCAAAAACAATAAATATATATATAACATTGTTAATAAGATTATTTTTAAAATAGAAGAAAAAGGATTGGATGTTATCGATTGGCTTTCAGTCAAAGGGTGGGATACTTTTGGTCCTGCTGCTATAATAGGCGGTATAAATAGGGGACATCCTAATTTAACCGATTTTTACCACACAGAATTATTTGCCAATTCCGTGCTGAGTAAGCTATAATCATTAGCTTAAATATGTAATAAATATTAAAAATATAAATATAGTATATTATGATGATTGTTAGAAAGGAGATTTTACATGAAAGTCAGCTTTTTAGGCGCTAATCGTCTGGTGTCAGGATCTTGTTACCTCATCCAGACTAAATATAAAAAATTCTTAATAGACTGTGGTCTCTTCAGGGGCGAAGAGTCTATTACTCGTTTAAACTATCTGCCATTTCCTTTTAGACCAGAGGAAATAGATTTTATTATACTCAGTCATGCACATATCGATCATTGTGGGAGGATTCCCCAGCTTTTTAAAGAAGGATTTAACGGACAGGTCTATTGCACAAAATCTACCATGGAACTATGTTCTATAATGCTTCCTGATAGCGGCCAAATTCAGGAAAGAGATGCCGAAGAGGAAAATCAAAGGAGGCTCAGGACAGGAGAGCCTTTTATAGAGCCGCTTTACAACATTGAAGATGCTTTAGACTGCCTGATGTTATTTAGAGGAGTACCATACCAATATAAAGTTAGTATTGATGAGAATATAAGCTTTAGATTTCAGGATGCTGGCCATGTCTTAGGTTCGGCATCTATTGAATTGTGGGTAAAAGAGGATAACAAAACCAGTAAATGGGTATTCTCAGGTGATATAGGTAGAAAGAATAAACCGTTTTTAAAAAATCCTCAACGTATTAAAGATGCAGATTATGTGGTCATTGAATCAACATATGGTGGTAGGAAAAATAGGCCTTATCGTCAGGAAGTGAAAAAACTCTTCTCTATTATTGACAAAACACTGAAAAGGGGAGGGGATGTTATTATCCCTGCTTTTGCTTTGCAGCGAACACAGGATATTATTTATGAACTTAGCCACTACTATAATTTACAACTGAAACAATTATCTAACAAAGATAAAAAATTAAAGAAATTGAGATTTTACCTTGATAGTCCATTAGCAATTGCTGTAACCAAGATATATCGAAATAATCCTCAGGATTTTGCTCAAAAAGATTTGAGAATTATGGAAGATAGAAATCAACTACTTGATTTTCAATCTTTAAGAATGACCAGTACTGCAAATGCATCCAAGCAGATTAATCGTTCTAGAAGGAATAAGATAATCATCTCTGCTGGCGGTATGTGTGATGGAGGCAGGATTCAATATCATCTGAAGGAACATATTTGGAAAAAAGAGACCTCTGTCATCTTTGTTGGATATCAAGCAGAGGGAACTCTCGGTAAAAAAATTGTCAGTGGAGAGAAATGTTTAGATATTCTGGATGAAATGGTTGATGTAAGGGCAGAGATCCATCATTTGGATGGTTTTTCTTCCCATGCAGATCAGGATGAATTGCTATGGTGGCTGAAGGGATTAAAAAACAAACCAAAAAAAGTATTCATTGTCCATGGAGAGAAAGAAGAGTCAGAACTCTTTGCTGAACAGGTTGAAAAGCAGCTTGATTTTGAGGCACATATACCTGTAATCGGTGAAACATTCGTTATTAAAGATAATGAAATTATTACTCAGGGAATGTTAAAAGACGACAACAAGGAGTATCAGCTGGATGAGATATTAACAGATATAAGTAAAATTAAACATAAATTTTATTTATTATTAAATGAGATGGAGCTCTCTGGTGTGGACAATAAACAGGAAAGTTTGTGGTACAAAATAAAAGAGAGAATAGATGACCTGCAGAAAGATATACGCAAAGTAAAGTATTTAATTAAAGAAAACGAACTTGAGACATGATAAAAATATTATAAAATAATACTTTCACGATATATATGTTTACTATAACAGTATTAAAAGAATATCTTATGAAAGAGAGAGTATGTGGAAAGGAATGCTGGAAAGCCTGATTGAAATTATTTCAAAAGCTGGTGAATTAATACTTGATTTTTACAAGAAGAAAGATTTTAAAATATCAGAAAAAGGAGACGGTCATGATCTGGTAACAGATGCTGATAAGGAATCACAACAATTGATCGTCAATGAACTTTCCAGCAAATTTCCGGATATCCCTATCATTGGTGAGGAGGATGAATATTATTTTAAAAGGGAACATGCATTTCTTGTTGATCCCCTGGATGGCACTCTGAATTTTGTAAAACAGATCCCTTTCTTTGCAATATCTATTGGTTATTGGAAAGATAATAAGCCTGTTTGCGGGGTAGTCTTTGATCCACTCAGGCGGGATCTTTTTTATGCACAAAAAGACAATGGTTCTTACCGGAACGGTGTTAGGATTAATATAGTAGAAAACCCCAATGCTAAACAGCATTTGTTTGCAACTGATTGGGGTCATGAGCCATATTGTTATAAAAAGAATATTCATCT
>CAZLMD010000004.1:27296-29111 GCA_964560535.1 uncultured Atribacterota bacterium | reverse complement strand
TTGAATCTCTATATAAAAAAGATGAAGAATGGCAAGAAGATTGCCGCAAAATAGAGAAGTTGCTAGATAAATTGTTAAAACTTAAAAATACATTCACACAGGAATCCTCTCTTTTCATTAGCTGCTTAAAATTAAAAGATAATATTTTAGAATTGATGCAAAAAATATACGTCTATGCACATATGAAAAAAGATGAGGATAATGGGAATACCATTTATCAATCTTTTTTTTATCAAGCCTCAAACATACTGGTTAAAGTAGAAAAAGCAGTTTCTTTTATAGATCCAGGAATTTTGTCCCTGGAAGAGAACAAGCTTAAAAAATGGTTATATGATAATAGTGAATTAAAAATATACCAACACTATCTGGAAAGTATTTACAGAAAGAAAGGGCATATTCTTTCTCCAGACATAGAAAAAATAATTGCCCAGACAGGGGATATGGCCAGTATCTTTGAATACTCATATGAACTGTTAAGTTATGCAGATCTTAATTTTCCAAAAATTAAAAACGAAAACAAAACTTTAGTACCTATCACACATAATAACCTCACTACCCTGTTGAGAAGTAGCAAAAGAGACTTTCGTAAGAAAGTATATAAAGCTTTTTATAAAGTATATAAAGACCATAGTAATATTTATGCTACATTGCTTGCTGGAAACTTAAAAAAGGATCATTTTTATAGTTCTGTTAGAAATTATAAAGATAGCTTAGAGTCAGCATTGTTTAAGAACAATATTCCTGAAGCTGTCTATACTAATCTAATAGAAGTAGTTCACAAAAATGTTCATCTTCTACACAAATATGTCAGCTTAAAAGCCGAATATCTGGATTTGGAGAACATACATATGTTTGATATGTATGCCCCCCTGGTCGAAGATACGTTAACAATCGACTATTTAGAAGCTCAGGAGATTGTTCTGGAAAGTTTAAAACCTCTTGGGAAATCATATTTAAAAATTATTAAAGAAGCCTTTAAAGAACGATGGATAGATGTTTATGAAAATATAGGGAAGACTGGTGGTGCCTACTCTTCCGGAAGTTATGGCAGCAAACCCTTTATCTTGATGAATTATCACAATACTATGGAAGATGTTTTTACCCTGGCTCATGAACTGGGACATTCTGTACATAGTTATCTAATAAATAAAAACCAGCCATTTATTTATAGTGATGTTTCTATCTTTCTGGCAGAGATTGCCTCTACAACTAATGAAGTACTACTTACACATTATCTGCTGGATAAGGCAAAAAATAAAAAAGAAAAGGCGATTGTTCTGAATCATTTTCTTGAACAATTCAGAACAACATTTTTTCGTCAGACTATGTTTGCAGAATATGAATATATAATACATCAGACACAAGAAAAGGGAGAAGCTCTTACCGCTGACTTTCTTAAAAAGCAATACAGTGATTTGAATCATCTCTACTACGGTGAAAATGTTGTGCTGGATAAGGAAATAAGTATGGAGTGGGCAAGGATACCACATTTTTTTTATAATTACTATGTATATCAATATGCAACAGGCTTTGCCATAGCTATTGCTATTTCACAGAGAATACTTAAGGATGGGGGTTTGACAGCATCAAAATATATTGATTTTCTTAAAATGGGTAGTTCTGATTATCCTATTACTATTTTAAAAAATGTCGACATAGACCCGACCTCTTCAAATTATTTAGAAGACTCTTTGAACCTGTTTGCCAATTTATTAGAACAATTTCAGAAACTATAAAATGTTATCATATTATAGAATTACAACAAAATTATAAACCTATTTTTTCACTCAGCTTTTAAGTAAAGAGACTTTAAAG
>CAZLMD010000004.1:11256-27196 GCA_964560535.1 uncultured Atribacterota bacterium | reverse complement strand
TGCCCGAAGATATGGAAATTGGAATCTGGGTTAATGGTGCGTTAAACAGGATAAGATGTGATGGTTTTAAAAGGATAGGTAATTATTATTATAATACACCACTCTATTTAACAGATAAAAAAATAAAGATAAATATTATATCAGGACTGGGTTATATTGAAATTAATTAATAAAAATATAAAATAAAAGAAATATTATTTATAGTATAATAGTAAATAGTATAAAACAGTATACTATTTTAGTACATTGCTTTAGGGGGTTATTTAAGTTATGAAAAGAAACATTGGTATCACAATATTGGTTGTCATATTATTTTTATTTCTATCTGCAACAGTTTTTTGTAATAATCAGGAAAAAAACGAAAAAACAAAAGCAGATGGGTGGTCCTCAATAGACAATGTTTTTTATAAGCTGGAAGAAGATATGCAGGTAAAAAAACCAGGGACTGGACCTGTTAAGATTGGTTATACAGTGCGAGAAGTTCAAGAAGTTTTAGGGATGCCGGATAGAACAGACGAGGAAGAACGCATTTTATATTATCGCAATTCACCAATATTTTTTGGGACAGATTGGAAAGTGAAATCCTGGGATAACCGCTATGGAAATATAGATGTTCTTACCGAAGAAAAAGAGATAAGGCTGGGATGCCATGTTCAGGGGGTTTTCCAGGAAGAGGGTCTTCCTTTAAGGATAAAAAAAGATTACAAAAGCTATCAGTTAGAGTATATCGACCAATTCGTATATGTTAATGAGATGTGGACGGTTGTAGCAATTCAATCTAAAAATATCAAAGAATTCAAAAAAGATAGGAATACAATGGATTTAGAAGATTTTTTAAAGGAATTTAAGGAATACTTAAAAGACTAGAATCATCATTTTTTAAACAACTTCTAATTCTATAAAACTGAAATCATTGTTCGTATTATATTCTTTCCGAATCTTCTTTATAGCCTGGGGCAAATAATTTAAAATATCATTAGCAACGATCCCATCCTGACCTAAATTTGTGGCAGCTAAGTCTCCGGCAAGGCCATGCACCAGAACTCCTTCTCTTGCTGCCAATTCGAGGGGCAGTCCAAGGGTGAACATAGCTGCAATAGTGCCGGTAAGTACATCTCCTGAACCGGCGGTAGCCATACCACTATTTCCGGTCATGTTAATATATATCTGGCCTGAGGGCATTCCAATAATGGAATGGGCACCTTTAACAACCAGGATAGAATTGAAATTTTTACAAAAATCCTGAACTATAGGTATAGGGTCTTTCATAATATCAGAAGCTGGTTGCTCAATCAATCGTGACATTTCTCCCATATGTGGTGTCAGGATAGCAGGATATCGCCGTTCTGTTAAAATAGAAGTGTTTTCACTCAAAGCTGTAAGCCCATCTCCATCTATTATTAGAGGTTTTTTTATCTCCATAATTAATTTTCTAATTAAAGCCAGTGTCTCTTCTTGTAAGGATAAACCTGGTCCGACTATAATAATATCCATTTTTTCTGACCATTGAATCAATTCATCAAATGCGTCCAACCCAATTGTGCCAGATTCCGTTTCTTTTTGAGGTAAAAATACAACCTCACTCGCCATGTTTCCAATAAAAGGAATAAGGGATGAAGGTGCTGCCAGGCGGGAGTAACCGCCCCCTGCCTTAAGGAATGACATGGAGGCGAAATATGGGGCACCATAATAATTAGGAGCACCCGCTATGAACAACGCATTACCAAAAGTTCCTTTATGCCCATCTGGCTGTCTTACAGGGAGAGATAATGGTTTATTAATTTGAATATCAAGCCGATTATTATTGTAGAGTTCGGGAGGGAAGGAGATATGGCTGACAAAAAGTTTTCCACCATATCCATAACCAGGATATAAAATATTACCTGTTTTAGGTAAACCAAGGGTAACTGTATAGTCGGCTTTTACAGCAATTCCATTTATATTGCCAGTATTTCCATTGATACCTGAAGGAATATCTATACTGAGAACCTTATTCTTTTTATCATTAATTAGCTGGATAACCTGAGAATAATATCCTGTAACTTTTCTGGTTAATCCTGTGCCAAAAATAGCATCAACAATAAGGTCATTAAGTTCAATTGAAGAGTTTAATTCTTTAATTGAAGGATTGAGGAGCACAGGTATGTTTAATGTTTTTATTATCTGCCAATTTTTTTGTGCTGCATCTTTAAACTTTTCTGATTTGTCTAACAAACATATCCTGACCATAGCACCATTAGAGTGCAACTTCCTGGCTACCACCAGCCCATCTCCACCATTATTACCACTTCCGCAGATAATAAAGAAACCCCCATCTCTGATTTTAAAATATTTTGCTATGGTGTTGTAAACAGCCTGCCCGGCATTTTCCATCAAAAGTTCTTCGGTAATGCTATATCTTTCTATGGCTTCTCTATCCATATTTTGCATTTCTGACACCCTGGCTATTTTCATCATCTTCTCCTTAAAAGATAACATCATAAGTAAAAACAAAGAGGCATAAAGAGTTTGATTAATTTCTTCATACGAAAAACATATTAAAAAATGGAATAATAATGGAGAAAGCTATACTAATTATTGCAGGCAGAACAATTTCTAGAATGACAGTTAGTGCAGCTAGAACTACCGGATGTACTGCTGGAATTGCCACCACAATAACCAAAACCATTAAAAAGTCTACGCATATTTTTACTGTTACATTTTTCACACAAAAAATTGCCTTTTTCCATTTCTTTAATCGTTGCTCTTATATTAAAAACATGAAAGCAGTCCTGACACTCGTATTCGTAATTAGGCATAAAAGAAATCCTTTCAACATGAAAATTAGTATTGTTAACAATGATTGTTATATTGTCAAAATAATTCTACCATATATTATAATAAAAAATAAACAAAAATGCTTATTTGTATGATTTTAAAAGATGTCCCCAGTTGTATATTAAATCTATCTAAATAATCAATAGAAAAGCTGGATTTTAAAAAATTGTCATTTAATTGGTTCTGACATTTGCAAGGGGGTTATTTTTAAGGCATAATAATGTAGAATAATAGAATAATATTTTTATATCATAAAAAGGAGCAATATAATGAAAGCTTTACTAATTATTGATGTTCAAAATGATTTTATAAAAGGAGGAACTCTGGCTGTACAGGAATCCGAAAAGGTCATTCCCGTTATTAATAAGCTGATGGATAAGTTTGATCTGGTATTGGCAACTCAGGACTGGCATCCCCAGCAAACCATTCATTTTGACAAATGGCCAGAACATTGTGTCGCAGAAAGCAAGGGAGCCGAATTTCCACCTGATTTACATAAAGAAAAAATAAATCAAGTATTTTATAAAGGCACAGGAAATAAGGATGATGGATACTCCGGTTTTGAGGCTACCAATATCGAGTTAGCTGGATACCTGAAAGAAAAGAACATCTCCGATCTTTATATTTGTGGGATAGCTTTAGAGTACTGTGTTAAAGCCTCAGCCCTGGATGCCTTAAGAGAGGGTTTTAATGTATTTTTAGTTAAAGATGCTACTGCCACTTTCTCTAATGAACCAGAAAAAATTGATCAAGGATATAGAGAATTACAAGAGGCAGGAGCCAGAGTAGTATTATCTGGAGATATTTAAAAAATTAATACATCTTATAATTAATCTCTTGAATATTTAACTCTACTTTAATAAAAACCTATTTTAATTTTTAATATTTTACCGGTCTATTGTAATGGAATTATTAGGAAATTTACAAACTATTGAACAGAATGTTGAACTCGAGAATACTGTAAGGAAAAGTCGTTTTATTGCATTAACACAAGCAATTGAGAAAGAAACCGAAGCCAGGGCATTTATAAAATCAGTCTACCAAAGATATCCAGATGGTACTCATCACTGTTGGGCTTTTCGTTTAGGCACTGGGAAAAATGAGATTGTACAGTATTCGGATAGCGGTGAGCCAGCTAATTCTGCCGGTCCTCCTATTCTACAGGCAATTAAACAAGAAGAGGTTACTAATCTCATTGTACTTGTTGTTCGATATTATGGTGGAATTAAATTAGGCATAAGCGGTTTAATCAAAGCATATAGAGATACTGCAAGGCTGGCACTACAAAAAGCTGGTAAGAAAATTAAAATATTTGCACAGGAAATTCTTTTAGAAGGCATAGAGTACAAGTCTTTGGGAGCAATTCTTCAATCTGTTGAAAGCAAGTCAGGCAAAATTGTAGATATAAAATATGGGGAGAATGTAGGGCTTTTAATATTAATTCCCAGAAAAGAACTGAAATGGTTTAATAAGATTGTTAATAATATTACTCAGGGAAAGGTAATTATTAACAAGGGTGAAACGAAGTGGATTGATAACTGATAGTGGTAGATAAAATTTTTAAAGAATAAATAAGAATGGGGAAAAAGATGAGAACACTAGTTGTCTATTATTCACGTTCAGGGAATACCAAAAATATTGCTGAAATGATTGGGAAACAATTGGGCTCAGATTTAGAGGGTATTATTGACCATAAAAATAGAAAGGGGTTACTAGGCTTTTTAGCCAGTGGAAATGAGGCTTACTTGCAGAGAAGAATTCCTATCGAAAAACTTAAAAAAGATCCATCACAATATGATTTGATAATTATTGGAACACCAATCTGGGCTGGCAATATATCAACACCTGTTAGCAGTTTTTTAAAAGATTATAGAGAAATAATCGAAAAATTTGCATTCTTTTCCACCGGCATGGGATCTGATCCTCAAAAAACTTTTTTAACTTTAGAAAAGATAATGTCACATAAGCCTGTAGCAAAGGTAAATATCGGGTATCAAGACATTAAAAAACAATACCATTTAAAAATGATAGATAAATTTGTTACCAGTATAAAACAATACTTAAAAGAGCAGGTAATTTCTTAATGGATGAAAGAGAGTTTGAAGGATTGGTGATTGAAGCAATCAGTGAATTACCAATATATTTCCGTGAAAAAATGGAAAACATAAGCATACATATTGAAAATATTCCTGATAAGAATATTTTAAAAAATCTGGGAATTTCTTCTCCATGCTCTCTTTTAGGTCTTTATCAGGGTGTTCCAATTACCCGAAGAGGAATACATTATAGAAATGTTGTGCCAGATAAAATTCTTATTTACAGAAAACCAATTCTTAATAAAATTAATAAAAGCAATAATAAATCAGAAATAAAAAAAGAAGTTCAACGGGTAGTATTACACGAAATAGGCCATTATTTTGGGCTCAGTGATGAAGAATTATACAAAATTGAAAAGAGAAATTTATAAAGATATGTAATTCGTAAAAATAGCAAAATATTATGGTGAAAATATATAAAAGTTATAACACATAAATATAATACCTGCTGATCTACTTTTAATATAAAAAGGAAGCGAGGAGGAATAAAACATAATTCAATTTATCGAAACACATGCACATCTCGATATGATGAAGAGAAGAACAGGGGATGTTATAAATGATGCCATAGAAGTGGGAGTAACAAAGATTATTTCTATTGGAATAGATATCAAGTCATGCCAAAAGAATATTTCTTATGCAGAGCGATTTGACAATGTCTATATTTCAGCCGGATTTCATCCACATGAGAGTAAATTCTTAAAAAAAGAAGAGTTAGACTTATTAGAAAAGATAATTTCACATCCTAAAAACGTTGCTGTCGGAGAAATAGGATTGGATTATTATCACAATCACAGTACTCCTGAAGAACAAAAAAGGGCATTTCAAATACAGATAGAATTGGCCCACAAATACAACTTACCCATAATTATACATGATCGGGATGCACATAAAGATGTTGTTAAAATATTAAATGAAAAAGCTAAAGGGAGAAAAGTAGTTTTTCATTGTTTTTCCGGTGATGTACGTATGGCAAAATACTGTGTAGAACAGGGTTTCTATTTTGGTATAGGAGGAGTCGTTACATTTAAAAATGCTATAGAACTGGTCAGAGTGGTCAAAGAAACTCCTCTTGGTAGATTACTATTGGAAACAGATGCCCCATTCCTGACTCCGCATCCCTTTAGAGGGAAGCCCAATGAACCTAAATACATACCTTTAATTGCAGAAAGAATAGCTCATATAAAAGGAATAACAGTAGAAGATGTAGCCCGTATAACCACAGAGAATGCCAGACAGTTTTTTCAAATCTAATAAAGAGTTATCAATAGATAGAGAATAAAAGTTTCTAGAATGTCTTAAAATTATTAAAAATATTTGACTTTTCTTTAAACAACAAGTAGAATAGTAAAAAATTATGAGAATACAAATATGGAAAACAGTATAAAATCCAGTAAAAAATTTAATAATGCTTATTATTACTACTATTATGATCCGGAGGTAGATGCCTATCGGGTTTGATAGTAGTTAATCAAGGTTAACTCTAATAAAGCCAGTAGAACCATCGGTGTTTACCTCAGGTAAAGCCGGTGGTTTTTTCTTTTTAACCACGGGTGATTAAATCATTCGTGGTTTTTTTATTTGCAAATAAAAAAATAAGAAAAAAAGCACAAAAGGAGGTATCAAGTAAAAATATAAATAATAAAGCATAATGAATTATAAATAATAAAAAATATGAAAAGAATAATTTAAAGAAGGAGAAAAAAATGAATAAAAAAAATAATAGACTGATCAGACATATTTTAAGTATTACATTTGTTATTTTCTTATTTTTATTAGTAAACAGCCCTGCTTCTGCCGATCAATTAAAAATAGGAGTAAGTCAGATTGTAGCACATCCCGCCTTGGATGCATGCCGGGATGGTTTTGTTTCTGGAATGGAGAAAGCCGGATATGCTACTGGAGTTGATGTAGTTTATGATTTTCAGGATGCACAGGGAGAATTTAGCAATGCTATTGCAATTGCTCAGAAATTTAAAGATGAAAAAGTTGATCTTATACTGGCTATCTCTACTCCTATTGTTCAGGCTACGGCTCAAGTTACCAATGAAATACCGATAATTATCGGTGCAATTACTGATCCTGTTGCGGCAAATGTTGTTGAGAGCTGGGAAAGCTCAGGAAACAACATTACCGGCATGGCAGATGCTGCTCCTAATAAAGCACAGTTAGAACTTATCCATAAAATTCTGCCAGATGCTAAAAAGGTGGGGACAATTTTTAATGCAAGTGAGGCAAATTCAATAGTACAAATAGAGTTGTGCAGAGAAGTATGTCAGGAATTGGGATTAGAATTAGTAGAAGTAACAGCTAGCAGTTCTGCTGAAGTTTTGATGGCAGCACAGTCTTTGGCGGGAAGGATCGACGCTTTCTATATCGTTACTGATAATGTAGCAGTCTCAGCTTTTAGTTCTATTGTAAAAGTTTCTTTAGAAGAAAGAATTCCAATTGTGGTTGCAGACCCAATCCTTGTTCCCGATGGTGCTCTAATTTCTTATGGAATAGACTATTTTACTTTAGGGCAGAAGAGTGCTGAAAAAGCAGTTCAGGTTCTGCAAGGGAAACTGCCAACAGAAATACCAATTGGTAAATTGGAAAAACCAGAAGAATTGACCTTTGTTGTAAATATAGATAATTCAAATGAATTAAACCTGGATATTTCAAAGGAATTAATTGAAGAGGCAGATTCTATTGTATTTTTCGGGTCTGTCTGGGATAGAAGTGAATAAAAAAATAATAAGAAAGAGGGAGGAGTTTGCACAATGACCTGGAGTTTATTATTTCATGCTTTAGAACAAGGACTTGTTTTTGGTATAATGGCTTTAGGAGTTTACATTACCTTTCAAGTATTAAACTTTCCTGATTTAACAGTAGATGGCTCTTTCCCATTAGGTGCCGCTATTAGTGCCAGAATAATATTTTACGGTGGAGACCCCTTTATAGCAATAGTCTGTGCCATTATTGGTGGAATACTTGCTGGAGGACTAACTGCTTTTTTTCATACCAGGCTTAAGTTTACCAATTTGCTTTCAGGGATCCTGACCATGACCTTACTTTACTCCGTAAACCTAAGAATCATGGGGAAATCTAATATTCCTCTTTTAGGTAAAAAAACTATTCTTGACTCTATAAAGGCATGGTTTCCTCAAATATCTTTAGATCAGTTAACTCCTCTCCTCTTTCTGTTAATTGTATTTTTAGTTAAATTTTTGCTCGATTATTTTTTATGCACTGAAATAGGCATGGCTGTCAGGGCAACGGGTGATAATGAGCAGATGATTCGCAGCCTTGGAGTAAGTACCGGAAGTACCAAAGTTATTGGGCTCTGCCTCTCTAATGGTCTAATCGCTCTTTCTGGTTCATTATTCGCTCAGTATTCAGGTTTTGCAGATGTAGGAATGGGAATTGGAACAATAGTGTCCGGTCTGGCTTCGGTAATAATAGGAGGCAGTATAATCAAGAATGGTGGTGGCATAGGTCGGGTGACTACCAGTGTCATTATTGGCTCCATTATTTATCGGACTACAGTTATGCTCGCCTTACGCTACGGATACCGTTTTGGTTTTCAACCAGGAGATTTAAAAATGATCTCTGTGATCTTAGTTGTGATTGCTTTAACCTTCCCTTCATTTAAAGGAAGAATCAAGGCTATTGTTAACAACAATGGTTCAAATGGAACTGATAAAGAGTAGTTAAGGAGGCTACAATACTATGCTGAAATTGATAAATATTAGCAAATGTTTTGCCAAAGATACTCCTCATGAGACTGAGGCATTAAAAAAGATAAGATTGAGTATAAAAGAAGGGGAGTTTATGACTGTTATTGGCAGTAATGGTGCTGGTAAATCTACTCTCTTAAACATTATTGCTGGAACTATTCTTCCCGATAAGGGACGGATAAAAATAAATAATCAGGATTTAACTAATAGGAAAGAGTATTGCAGGGCAAAATTTATTGGTAGGGTTTTTCAAGACCCACTAATGGGTTCTGCACCATCAATGACCATAGAAGAAAACCTATCGCTCTCAATTAAACGTTTTGGCAGAGGACTTAATCCAGGATTAAACAATCAGAAGAGGAAATATTTTCGAGATAAGCTGGCTCAATTAGAATTGGGATTGGAATCAATGTTAACAAAAAAAGTTTCTTTACTTTCAGGTGGCCAGAGACAGGCTTTAACACTTCTGATGGCAACCATGTTTGAACCACAGATTCTTCTCCTAGATGAGCATACAGCATCACTTGATCCTGAGATAAGTAAGAGGATACAGGCTATAACCCAGAAAATTGTGCAGGAGAAAAAATTGACTACCATAATGATTACACACAACATGCAAGAAGCATTAAGGTATGGCACCCGTACCATCATGATGGATCGTGGCCAAATTATTCTGGATGTATCTGGAAAAGAGAGAGAAGGAATTACCATAGATTATCTATTGAAGCAATTTTCAAAATTGAGGAAAGAAGAATACTTTGAAGACCAGTTAGTCCTGGTATAGATATTTTTTTAATATTCCCTTTCATGACATTAAATGATCTTAACATAAAGGCATAGAGGTTATTAAGTTGATTTTTCTACCTCAATTGCGAGGGACTTTATTAAAAGATGTATCATTTTAGTGTAGGAAAACAGTTGAGGAAAAACAAATTGCAATATTAGCGGAACAGAGCACTTTTAGATATTGAAATCAATCAAATAAAATAAGCATTTCGATTGAGGCAAAAAATTTCAAAAGAATTCTCCTGATTGAAACAAGAGGGGGAATTTTTTTATTTATGTTAAAATAAGAGAAAGGTAAGTGAAAGTTTTAATCGATTATAAAATCTTTAAAGAAAGATTATAGATTAAAGGAGTATGATTTTGAAGACCGAAAAACTATTTCACAAAGATTCCTATCAAAATACTTTTCAAGCACATATAGTAGAAAAATATACAGATAATGGTAGATATGCTTTGGTACTTAACAAAACATGTTTTTACCCTTCCAGTGGAGGCCAGATTTGTGATAGAGGAATTATTGAAGGTATATCTGTAATAGATGTGATAGAAATTGATGGCAAAATAATTCACTATTTAGAGAAAGAAGTTATGGTTGAAACAGGAGGATTGATTACAGGTACTATAGATTGTCTTTATCGCTTCGATCATATGCAGCAACATACCGGCCAGCATATCTTATCAGGTGCTCTAATGAAGCTATGGGGAAAAGATACACAATCATTTCACATGGGCAACGATATTTGTACACTGGACATCCCATATACCAATTTTGATGAATACAAAATAACTGAGTTAGAGGATATTGCTAATAAGATTATTTATGAAAATAAGATAATCCATAATTATTTTGTAAAAAACAGTGATGAGTTGATGGAAAAGAGTGTTTTCAGAATTAAACAAGAACATTTTGAAGAATTAAGAATCATTGAAATTGATGGTTTTGACCTATCTGCATGTGGAGGCACTCATTGTGGTAGAACTGGTGAGGTAGGAGTTGTAAAAATTATTGGTTGGGAGAATCGTAAAGACAGAACAAGAATCTCATTTCTTTGTGGCAACAGAGCTTTCACTGATTATCAGAAAAAACATAACATTATTAAAAATCTTACTCAATATTTTACTACCGGAACGGAATACTTAGAGAACAAGATTATGAAATTAAACCAGGAACAGAAAGAACTTAGTAAGTTGTGTAATAAGATGGAGAGAGAGATAATTGAATGGGAAAGTGAAAAATTGAAAAAAATAAATCGTAGAGAAGAAAAGGGGATTACTATAATTGAAAAATTATTCCCGGAACAAAAGATTCAAAATATCCGTCAAATAGCCATGCTTATTGTTAAAGAAGACAGTACAATCGTTGTTCTTGGAACTAAAAAGCCTGAACCATTAATATGTATAGCACGCTCATATGATTTAAATAATAATATTAAAGACATTTTTAATCAGATAATGACAGAGTTTAATGGAAAGGGCGGCGGGTCAGAAAATATTGTTCTAGGTATCTTAGAAGCAGAAGGAGATATAGAAAAAGCTTACAAGAGGGCTGTCCAATTAATACTTTCTTGAAAATACAGAGGTTTGAAGATTCTATTATGAAAGGGCCAAAAAATTTATAAAAATATTACTAATCAAAAAAAATTTATAAAAATATTACTATTTTTTGTTCTATTACTAATATTCACTATAAATTCACATGCACAGCGAGATTATGAAAAAGAAGAGAAAATTGGTCGTCGGTTAGCCGAAAGAATAGAAAAACAGTATGATCTTTTTGAAGATGAAGATGAAATTGACAGAGTTCAGCAAATAGTTAAACATTTAAGTGAAGTTTCAGAAATAAGTGAGATTAATTACCAGATCAAAATTGTGGATCGTGAAGGACCAAATGCTTTTGCTCTCCCGGGCGGGTTTATCTATTTAACTGCAGATCTGTTGAATTATGTGCACTCTGATGACGAACTGGCAGCTGTAATTGCACATGAAATGGGGCATATAATACATCAACATTCCTTAAAACAATTACAGGATAGACAAAAATTAAAATTAGTAGAATTGCTTACCGTATTAATAACCAGCGATCCTACACTGTCCATACTTAGTGAATTAACCAGTATTACCATTCTAAATTCATATCGTAGAGAATATGAAGAAGAAGCAGACCGTACAGCACTCGAACTACTTCAAAAAAGCTTATACTATCATCCGGTAGCATTGCTAACTTATTTTGAACGTGTAAAGAGTGAAGATATATTAAAAAAAAGTATAAATATGGGTATTTTTAAAACACATCCGGATGTAAGCGATAGGATAAAGATGATAAAACAATACCTCAGTGACAATAATATCTCAATGGACCGCCGGCTGACCACTAACTACCTGATTGTAAACGGAGATTACCAGGAAATTTACAACAAATATTTAGCTCAAATCAACATAAATGGAGAGCCAGTATTGTTTTTTATAGGTGATGAAGAAAAGATAGTAAACTTAAAAATGAAAGAAATAATTTCCAAATTTGATGATAAGTTGAGATTGGATCTGGAGATATATGAAATAACGTTATATGGTCCTGACTCGGATGGATGCTACTCTCTCAGTATTGGTGGTGAAACAATTGTCACTATTTCACAACAAGAAGTCTTTGAAAATGGTGTAACGCCATTAGAAGTACTGAAGAGTGCCAGAGATAAGATAGCAAAAATATTATGGAGATTAAAATTGGAGCTACCTGTATTATTGATTCAAGAATAAAAAGCCATTAACAGACAACCCGATATTGTCACATAAAAATGACAATATCGGGTTGTCTGTTTTTCTAATGAATACAAAATTTATTTTTACTAAATAATACCTATACTGTTTAAAAATACAACAAATATTGCTATAGGTACTATATATTTTATCAGGAAGGCATAACTGGAACCGAGCTTGGTAGATGCTCCTTCATTTATTGCATCTAAAGCCTTGTCAGTACCCCAGAACCACCCAATAAATATTGCAGTTAACATTCCGCCTAAGGGGAGCAGCATATTGTTGGCAAAGAAGTCAAAAGAGTCAAGTATATCCATTCCTTTTATCAAAGTTACATGTGAAAGCTTGCTGTATCCCAGTGTGGGAAGAAGTCCTAGTGCCCAGATAAGTATACCGGCAATAATGGTTGCTTTCTTTCTATCGAACTTCATTTCATCAATAGAGTAAGCAGTTACCACTTCCAGCAGTGAGATTGCAGAGGTTAATGCTGCGACCATTAAAAGTGCAAAGAATATAAAACCAAAGATATGTCCGGCACCACCCATTCTGGCAAAAACAGCGGGAAGAGTAATAAAGGTAAGTCCGGGACCTGCACCAGGCTCCAACCCAAAAGCAAATACGGCCGGGAATATAACGAAGCCAGCTAATAGGGCAATCGATGTATCGGAAATTACTACATATTTAGCAACCAGAGGTACATCTTCATCTTTTTTAAGATAGCTTCCATATGTAATCATGCAACCCATCCCCAGACTTAGTGTAAAGAATACCTGCCCAACAGCCGCAAGGAATCCCTCACCACTGAAATTGGAGAAATCTGGTTTCAAGTAGAAGGAAAGCCCTTCACTCGCACCTGGTAATGTTACAGAACGAATTATCAGTATAATTAATAAAACTAATAGTATGGGCATTAAAATTAATGACCATTTTTCAATACCTTTTTCTACACCACCTGCAACAATAAGAATACAGAGTAGCATAAATAGAGAATGCCAGAAAATACCAGCACCTGTAGAAGTAATTGAGCTGACAAATATGCTGCCATGGTCTGCTCCAGCAGCCATATAGATGCCCGATTTAAACATATAAGCCAATGCCCAGCCAGCAACAACTGAATAGTATGAAAGGATAACAAATCCGGCTAAAACACCCATAAACCCAACTATAATCCAGGGAGTACCGGGAGCTAATTTCTTAAAGGTGCCCACCGCAGCTAACTGTGTTTTACGTCCCAGCAGTAACTCTGAGTTCATTACTGGATAACCCACAAAGATCAAGAGGATGATATAAATCAAGACAAAAAATCCACCACCATATCTTCCTGTAATATAGGGGAACCTCCATATATTCCCCAGGCCGATTGCTGAACCGGCTGCAGCGGCTATAAAGCCGATACGTGATTGCCACTGTCCTCTTCCTGTTTCGTTCATTTTTATTTTCTCCTTATGAATTTAAAATAATGTAAAATGTAATAAATGTTTTATTAGAATAAAAAAATTTTGAGCAGTGTGTAGATATAAATTATGTTAACAATAAGAAAAGCAATTTTTAAATAATTAAAGTAACTTTAGATTTCTGTTATTTATTTTTATTATCACCTCCTATTAATATTTATTTTTTAAAATAACAATATACAGTAATATATAAGCGTATAAAAGGTATTAATTGTTATAAAGGCTTTTCAAATTGTTAGCAGGTAATAATTAATTCAATATTTTAGCACTTTGTAATATCGTTGTCAAAAAGAATTAATATATAAAGTTTAGAGCATATGGTTAAAAATAAAACTACTTGTTAAGAAATAGTAATATGATTAAAGATAATTTAGTACTATAAAGAAAAATAATAGACATTAATTGTATTATTACTTGTTTATTAAGGAGTGAACAACTATTCTTCACAAAGCTGGTAAAAAAACTTGTAGTAGTCTATAATTTTGGATACTTAAAATAGAAATATTTTAAGATTATTTAATATTTCTGTATGGTTTATATGGTTTGTAGGTATATACTGCTTATTTACTTAATTATATAAATTATTATAGTTTATACATTCACATTAGTAAAGGGCTTATAAGATGGAAAAAATTAATCAAAAGATTTGTGCCCATATTATAATAAAAGGAAGAGTGCAGGGAGTAGCTTTTCGCTACCATGCCAGAAATCTTGCCTATCAGCTTGGAGTTTATGGTTGGATCAGGAACTTGTTTAATGGAGATGTGGAATTGTTGGTAGAAGGTTCTAAAAAAATAGTAGAAGAGATGGTTGGATGGTGTAAGGAAGGACCTCGACAGGCTGTTGTAGAAGATATAAGGATTGAATGGTTGCCATATTCGGGAAAATATAACAAATTTCAAATAAAATCTTAATCGGAGTTAGCTGTATTATATATAGAAATAATGTTTTTAAGTCGATAGGATATCCGGTGCTTTATTAAAAGATTTATTCTAATTTGAGTAAGAGAGGTAAAAATATGTTCATATTACAAGAAGTATCATCATGGGCAGCTTTTTTAGCAGGAATTCTTTCTTTTCTCTCTCCATGTGTATTGCCTTTAGTCCCTGGTTATATTTCCTTCATTTCAGGGATGTCTCTGGAAGAGCTTAGCACACAGAGCGATAAGACACATAAGCCAGTTTACCGCGTCCTAATTGGAGCCATAAGTTTTATACTGGGGTTTTCATTAGTGTTTATATTGTTGGGTGCTTCAGTTACTTTTTTGGGAAAATTTATGCAAGAATATCTTGTCTGGTTTAAGAGGATAGGTGGGCTGGTTATTATTATATTTGGCCTCCATATGCTGCAATTTATCAACATTCCTTTCCTTTACTATCAGAAAAAAATTGAAGTAAAACAAACAGTATCTTTTAACCAATTCCTGACACCATTTCTGATCGGGCTGGCCTTTGCTTTTGGCTGGACCCCATGTATTGGTCCTATTTTAGCTGCAATTTTGGTCTATGCAGGTACTCAAGAAACAGTGGGTAAAGGAATTAAGCTGTTGTCGTTTTATTCGGCAGGGCTGGCTGTACCTTTCCTGTTTACTGCATTGGCGGTAAATCAATTTTATAAAATGAGTGGAATAATAAAGAAATATTTTAGAATTATAGAACTTGTTGGAGGATCACTCTTGCTTATTGTTGGTATAATAATGATAGGTGGAACACTCTCAGTCTTTGGTAATTAAGTGGTAACCGGGATTTGATTTAAATTCAGTCAGGAGTATAATAAATAAAATTAGAAATGAGGCAAAAAAGGTGGTTAAAATAATGGATTTAGAATTATTTTACAAAAAAAATATAGAAAACAGACATTTTTTATTAAATATAATTTTTCTAATAATAGCAGTATTTTTTATCATTAGTTTTACAGGTCAAATACTTGCCCAGACAGAAACTGAAGAAGTTCTCAACTGGCAACCTTATGACCAGGCTCTAATTAAATCTGAAGTTGAAAACATTCCTACCATAATCTATTTTTACTCAGATGATTGCGGATGGTGTAGAAAGTTAGAAGAAGAAACCTTTGGTAACAAAGAAGTTATAGAATTATTAAATAAAGGTTTTGCTATGGTAAAGGTAAATGGCAATTCCAATGAAACGGTATTGGTAGGGGAAGAAAAAATGACAGAAAGTCGTCTGTCTACTGAAGTGTTTCAGGTTAGAGGTTTTCCAACCATCTGGTTCCTTAGCAGTAGTAATGATAGGATTGCTAATTTGCCCGGATATGTGCCGACAGATATGTTTTTGCCAATCCTCGTTTACGTCAG
>CAZLMD010000004.1:9449-11156 GCA_964560535.1 uncultured Atribacterota bacterium | reverse complement strand
AAATATTGGATAACAAAGAAGTTAAAATTGAAATCGATAATATAATAAATAAAATTAAACAATTTGACTCAGAGAAAAAAATACTAATAGCTTTTTCCGGTGGGATGGATAGCTCATTGGTCCTTTTTTTAGCCAGAGAAGCACTGGGAAGAGAAAAAATTATTGCAGTAAATGTGGACTTTGGATTATACACTTATGAGAATGCACGCCTGAATGTCAGCCGTAAGTGTGATGAAATGGAGGTAGAATTACATCAAATCTCAGGAGAAGGTATACAAAGTGAGATAATGAAAGGTGGGCCAGATTGTAATCTCTGTACTAGAAAGATTAAATTAGGCTTAATAAGGGATTATGCACAGGATAAAGTTATTTTTACCGGATCAAATCAAAGTGATAGTTGGGGAAAGTATGGTATAGACTATTCCTCCGGTTTTTATGCACCACTATTTTCCTATAACAAAGAAGAAATACAAAAAATGGTGGATTATCTAAATATAAAAATCGACAGAATCGGGGAGAATATCAACAGAGAAGGTTGTAAGCTAAAGCACCTCCTTAAGCCACTGATTAACCCCTCTTTTCATGGCAGGGCAGTCAATGTGGCCAATGAAAGATTACTATTGTTATTAAAGAAGATAAACCATAATACGGAGATAGCAAATGTTAAAATTATAGGACCTTTAAACAAAAATATTGCGCTGATTAACATTTCCCCTCTACCTGTTATGGACAGCGATATAAGAATGATTTCAGACAATATAGCAAGTATTGATACAGTTAGTAGTTGTGAAGTACTTTCCCGACCGGTCTGTCTGACTATAAAGGCGAATAAAGGACAATTCAATAATTTGCGTTCACGATATTGGATTGAAAAAGGGAGGTTGCAGCCTGAATTCAGCGTACCTCTTGAATTTAGATGGCTATTGACGACAAACCACAGGTTGAAAACATTTCAAATTGTTGATTATAATTATATATAAACTGCTCATACTTTATAAATTTAAGGTTGTTTGACCGGAACCGGACCGGATTAATAAATATATAGTATATAAAAAAATATACTATTAAAGCAGTAAATTAGAATAAACTATAAATAAAATAATGTTATAAATATTAATAATAAGGAGTTACCTATGGATAAAAGCTTAGGTTTTATCAATTCCGGGGATGAAATTAAAAGAGCGGTAGAATTGATGGCTTTATCTGCCAGGACAGCCCCGAAATCTGCCGGTAAAGACTTTGTTACAATCAGGATAATTAACGGTGAAGATGTTATTAAACTTGGCGAAGAGATGATTAAATATGGTATTGAAAAAAATAAAAGGAATTTTGACCGTGATGGTGAAAATGTTAAAAAATCTCCAGTAATTTTATTAATTGGCTTAAAAAATTCTCAAACTTTGGGGCTGAATTGTGGAGCATGTGGTTTTGATACATGTTCTGAATGTCAAACACATCAAGGACCAGAATTTGATGGGCCTCAGTGTGCTTTACGCATCTTAGATATGGGTATAGCAATAGGTTCGGCGGTTAAAACGGCATCAATTCTGGGTATAGATAACAGGATTATGTATCGGATAGGGGTAGTTGCAAAAAAGAGTGGGCTAATCGAAGCCAGCTTTGTTATGGGAATACCTTTTTCAACAACCGGCAAAAATATATATTTTGACCGATAATAAAGAGATGGTTTGATAAATAAGCTTTAAA
>CAZLMD010000004.1:6560-9349 GCA_964560535.1 uncultured Atribacterota bacterium | reverse complement strand
ATGTTGCTTATATTATCTTTATAGCGGTAAGTATTAGTAAGATGATATAATATTCAGGATAGGAGATGATATTTATGACAGGGGAATTTTGGTGATTTATCGATAAATTTACATTTTACTTAATCAGAGTATACAAAGAATAAATATATTTTTTAAAGGAGAAAAAATATGTTAAAGGATTGTTTTAAGAAAAAACAATTTTTCAATTTAATAATAACGGTTCTTACCCTTATTTTTGTTTTAACTTTAAATTCAGGAAGCTTTGCAGCAGAAACACAGTTGACTATTCAATCACTCAGTGATGATATTGCCGAGATTGCTGAAAGGGTTGGCCCTGCAGTGGTTAATATTGATGTTGTACGCTATGTACAGAGCTCACCGTTTGGTTTTAGAGATCCAATCTTTGAGTGGTTTTTTGAACAGCGAGAAGAATTTAGAAGAAGAATTCCTCAAAAAGGAGCAGGTTCAGGCTTTGTAGTTGACAAAGAAGGATATGTTCTAACAAATGAGCATGTAGTCAGTGGAGCAGAAGAGATAAAGGTAACTCTATCTGATGGAAGGGATTTTAAGGGAGTAGTTGTAGGTTCAGATGTAACCACAGATATGGCTATTGTAAAAATAGAGGCAAATAATCTACCAGTAGTAGAGTTAGGAGATTCTGATGAATTAAGAGTCGGTGAGATAACAATAGCTATTGGCAATCCTTATGGCTTAGAAAAGACTGTAACAATGGGTGTAGTAAGTGCAAAGGGTAGAAATATCTCTGCTGGTAGTGATGCTCATGAATATACTAACCTGATTCAGACTGATACTGCAATAAACCCCGGAAATAGTGGTGGTCCGCTTTTAAATACAAAAGGAGAGGTAGTGGGTATCAATACTGCTATAATTCCTTATGCACAGGGTATCGGGTTTGCCATTCCTGTAAATGTAGCAAAAAGAAACCTGAATGATCTGATTACCATCGGAAAAGTAAGAAGAGCCTGGATTGGTGTATATATTCAAGAGGTAACCCTCGAGATGGTAGAACAGTTTAACCTCGATAAGGCAGAGGGTGTGTTGATTGCTGATGTCATAGACGATGGTCCTGCCGAAGTATCAGGGCTTGCCCGTGGTGATATTGTTTTGTCAGTCAATGATAAAGCTGTCAACAAACCACAGGAATTACAAGATGCCATTAGGGCATTAGAAATAGGTGATAAAGCCACTTTGACAGTCAAACGTGATGGAAAAGAAATCTCTTTTGTAGTAAAGATTGATGAAATGCCTGCAGATGAGACTTTGACTAGCAAGGACAAGGTGTTCACAGAGCAAACTGGCCTTAGAGTAGAAATAGTCACTCCTGACATTGCCCGAAAAGCAGGTTTATCAAGGGTTACAGGGTTAGTTGTCAGTGATGTCATTCCTGGTAGCCCGGCGGAAGATATGGGACTAAAAAGTGGTGATATAATATTAGAAGCAAATAGAAAAGAAGTTTCAACTATTGAAGAATGGGAAGATATCATTAATAAATTAACACCTGGAGATACCTTGCTTCTATTGATTTTCAGAAGCAATCGCACATACTATATTCCACTCAAAATAGTTGAGCTGGAGTAGAGATACTTAATCTAAAAAAATATTTAGCCTCTCTCCTTAATCAGATGGAGAAATGCTAATATAGTGGTAATAGATGAAGAATAAAAAAGGAGAACTGGCTTTTTTCTGCCAGTTCTCCTTTTTTCCTGAACATAAAACCAATAAACCTAAATGGAAGCAAGGATCATGATATCCAATAGACGTAAAAAGTTACAGTATCTTCAAAACAATACCTTTATCATCCTGATACTCATTGTTTTACTGACACTGGTTTTGGGCTATATCAGTTATCAAGAATTACAGAGAGAAAGAAATTATTTATTAGAGTTAGCCCGTTCAGAAGGGTTGAACATTGCCTTTGCCATACAAACCCTAGGCTCTGAATTTATTATCAGCAGAAACGTTTTAACAGAAGTTTTAAATCTTTTCCAAAAAGAAGGGATAACTTATATCGACATTTTAGATAATAATGGCTCGATAAGGATGAGTACTGACAGGCTTAGAATAGATGGACGAATTCCTATTAAAAGTCCGGGTAGGGTTAATTATATTCAGGAATATGACCGGGGAAATCGAAGGATTTTACAGATTATCAAGCCTTTTGATTTTGGTGACAGTTTTACATCCGATTTATTCGGGTTTATCTTCTTACGAGACAAATATCTTTCTATAGGTATAAATTTAGAAGATTATTATCTCCGTTTTAATCAAATAAAGCAGAGAGTTATTATAAATTATCTGATAATATTTATTATTTCCTTATTAGGGGTATACATAGTCTTTAGATTTCAGGAAAATGTTATTACAAAAAATACTTTACGTAATATGAAAGATTATACTGCAAAACTTCTCGAGACTATGGATAGTGGGGTTATTTCAGTTAATCAACATAGTATTGTCCAGACCTTAAATAAAAAGAGTGAAGAAATATTTCAAGTAAAAAGAGACGAGGTCTTAAATAAAAACGCAGAAGAAGTATTACCTTTAATGATCAGTGGGAGATCTGTTTATGAGCTGGCATTCCAGGGAGGAGAGAAAATTGAAGAAGAGATTCAGATAAAAACAAAAGACCAGTTGCAAAAAAACCTGCTAATAAATACATCTTTTCTGGAAGGTGAACACGGCGAAGTAGGAGGTTTGGTAATTCTGATCAGAGATATAACCAGATTAAAAATCTTATCTGAAGAGATGAATCAGAATAAAAGACTGGC
>CAZLMD010000004.1:0-6460 GCA_964560535.1 uncultured Atribacterota bacterium | reverse complement strand
ATTAAAGATTTGATTAATCTGTTAAAATTAGAAAGCAGAGAAAAAGAGGTTGAATTTCAACTCTTATCTGATTTTTCACCACAGTATATTGTTGCTGATAAGGATCAGATAAGACAGGCCTTAATGAATATAATCTTAAATTCTATACAGGCTGTTTCTGAAAAGGGGAAGATTACCATATCCTTAAATTCAGCTGAGTATAAAGACAGTAGGGCATTACTTGTATCTATTAAAGATGATGGCACTGGAATAGATCGGGAAAAATTGCCTCATATATTTGATCCTTTTTACACTACCAGAAGCAAAGGAACAGGGCTGGGTTTGTCCATTGCTTACAATATTATTGAGATGCATCAAGGAACAATCACTGTTGATTCTGATAAAGGAAAAGGAACAGAAGTAAAAGTATTTATTCCAATAAGGAGGGAAAGAGATATTGAACAGAATCCTTGTTGTCGATGATGAAGAAAGTATAAGGATTATGCTTAGAAAGGTTCTCTCCGGCTGGCAATATGATGTTGATGAAGCAATAAATGGCGTAGAGGCTCTTAAAAAAATGGCAAAAGGGAAATATGCCATCATTTTGCTCGATTTAAGGATGCCCGAAATGGAAGGGCTTCAAGTAATTAAAGAGATGAGAATGCTGGATATAGATACACCTGTAATAATGATGTCTGCTTATGGAACAGTTCCAGAAGCAGTTGAGGCTATGAAACTCGGAGCAATAGACTATCTGGTTAAGCCTTTTGATCTTTACGAATTACAAATATCTTTTGAGCGTATTATCCGGGAAGATGAAATAAAAAATGAAAATCAATATTTTCGTGAAGAAGAAGATAAAAGATACAATTTTAAAGAGATTGTAGGGCAGAGTTCAGCGATGAAAAAAGTATTGGAAATGATAAAAAGAGTTGCCCCTCTCCCTACAACTGTGCTAATCACTGGAGAGAGTGGAACCGGTAAAGAGTTAATTGCCCGTGCTCTGCATAAAAACAGCCTTCGTAAAGAAAAATCTTTTGTGGTTGCCAACTGTGTAGCATTTTCTACCAGCATACTGGAAAGTGAATTATTCGGGCATGAAAAAGGGGCATTTACAGGAGCAGATTCAAAAAGAATAGGCCGATTTGAAATAGCACACGGCGGGACTCTTTTTCTAGATGAAATTGGAGAAGTAGACATTGGAATACAGGCAAAACTGTTAAGGGTAATTCAGGAAAAAGAATTTGAAAGGGTAGGCAGCTCTACCAGTTTAAAAGTTGATACCAGAATAGTGGCAGCAACCAATAAAGATTTAATGTTAGAAATAAAGGAAGGTAGATTTAGAGAAGATCTTTTTTATCGTATCAATGTTTTCCATATTGAAGCACCACCTTTGAGGGATAGAAAAGAGGATATTCCTTTACTAATAGAACATTTTATAAAAAAATATAATCAAATATTGAATAAACATATTTCAAATATTTCTCCAGAAGGAATATCTCTGTTGTTAGACTATTCTTTTCCAGGGAATGTTAGAGAGTTGGAAAATATTATTGAAAGAGCGATGATAATGTGTAATAACAATATCATTGAGAAAGAATTGCTTTTTTTCCTGGAACAAAAAGATATCGATTTCCGGACAGGAACCTTGAAAGAAATGGAAAAAGAGATGATAAAGAAAAGCCTTATACAAAATAAAGGTAACAGGACAAAGACTGCTGAACATCTGGGTATCAGCAGAAGAAGTTTAATTCTAAAATTAAAAGAGTATCAGATTGATATTAAACCAGAAAGATAATGATCATGATAATAATTTTATTTCTATAAGGGAGGCATAGTCAGAATGCTATTAGTATTGGATGTAGGGAACACCCATATGGTCGTTGGGGTATATAAAGGAGAACAATTGCTGTGTCATTGGCGTATTTCAACAGATCTGAGAAAAACTGAGGATGAATTTGCTATCCTCTTTAAAAATTTACTTGCTGACCGGTCTATCCTCTGTACAGATATCAAATCTGTAGCAATTTCTTGTGTGGTACCCCCATTGGTATGGATCTTAAATAAGATGTTTGAAACATATTGCAAGGTTACTCCACTCTTAATCAACTCAAATGTTAAACTAAATATTAAAATAGATACTGATTATCCAGAAGAGGTTGGTGCTGATAGGATAGTAAATGCAGAGGCAGTTTATACTTTGTATGGGGCACCTGCAATAATTATAGATTTTGGTACAGCAACTACTTTTTGTGCACTGGATCAAGGGGGAAATTATGTAGGAGGAGCAATAGCTCCAGGCTTGGAATTATCCGGTAATGCCTTATTTGAAAAAACTTCAAAACTCCCCAAAATTGCAGTTAAAAAATGTAATATTGCTATTGGCCGAAACACCATTGAGGCAGTACAATCCGGTATTTATTTTGGCCATCTGGGATTAACTAGAGAAATAATTTCACACTTTAAACAAGAATTAAAAGGAAATCCAAAAGTTGTTGCTACAGGAGGATATGCCGATTTAATAGACAAGGATACTTCTCTATTCGATAGAGTAGATCCTCTGTTGACATTAGAAGGGTTAAAGATAATATACAATTCGAATATTCAATAATATTTTACAGATAATATTTTACGAAAATGGTTGAAAATCTTAAAAACAGTTTTACTTTACTTTCTGGTTGACATATATTTTAAGAAAAGATAAGATTGTTTAAAGTTTTACCTAACAATAAAAATTTATTTATTATATAAATAAATTGCTTAAAAAAAGGTTAAAGGGGGTGTATTAGATGTGGGAAAATAAATTAATAAAAGAAGAAGGGTTAACCTTTGATGATGTTTTATTGGTCCCTCAGAATTCTAAACTGATACCAAAAGAAGTAGATTTACATACTTCATTATCCAGGAACATCAGCTTGAATATTCCTTTGGTGAGTGCCGCTATGGATAAGGTAACCGAATCGAGATTGGCAATTGCTATGGCTCGCGAAGGTGGAATCGGTATAATTCATAAAAACATGACAATTGAAGAACAAGTACAGGAGATTGATCGGGTAAAACGTTCTGAAAGTGGAATAATTGTGGAGCCCATAGTTTTGACAGGAGATAGAAAAGTTAGAGATGCTTTAGATTTAATGGAGCATTACCATATCTCCGGTATTCCTATAGTAGACTATAGTAAAAAATTAGTCGGCATATTGACTAATAGAGATATACGATTTTTAGAAGATGACGAAATTCAGATCAGTGAGATAATGACCAGAGAACCATTGATTACCGGTAAAGTTGGGACTACCCTTGAAGAGGCAAAGGTAATACTACATCAGAACCGTATTGAAAAGCTACCCCTTGTTGATGACAATTACATTTTAAAAGGTCTGATTACTATTAAAGACATTGAAAAAGTCAGACAATATCCCAATGCCTGTAAAGATGATAACGGGCGATTAAGAGTGGGTGCAGCAGTAGGTGTTACATCTGATGTCTTACATAGAGTTGAAGCAGTTGTTCAGGCACATGTCGATGTAGTGGTAGTAGATACTGCCCATGCTGACTCTGAAAGAGTACTTAATGTTATCAAAGAGATTAAACAAAGATTCGATATAGAATTGATTGGTGGAAATGTTGCTACATATGAAGGTGCAAAGAGACTGATCGAAGCAGGAGTTGATGCTATTAAAGTAGGGATTGGGCCTGGCTCTATCTGTACTACCAGGATAGTTACAGGTGTGGGAGTGCCACAAATTTATGCCATAAAAGAATGTTCTCGTGCTTGCCGTGAAAAAGGAATCCCTTTAATTGCAGATGGAGGAATACGTTATTCAGGTGATCTCTGTAAAGCCCTGGTAGTAGGTGCTGACTCAATCATGGTTGGTAGTCTTTTTGCCGGTACCGAGGAAAGTCCGGGTGAAGTAGTATTATACAAAGGAAGAAGTTACAAGGAATATAGGGGAATGGGGTCTATCGGCGCTATGAAAGAGGGGAGCCGGGACCGTTACTTCCAGGAAGAGAATGAAAGCAGTAAATTGGTCCCTGAAGGTATAGAGGGAAGAGTTCCTTATAAAGGTTCTCTCTCTGGCTGTATCTATCAGTTAATGGGTGGTCTGAGGGCTGGCATGTCCTATTCCGGTGCAGCAAATATAAAAGAATTACAAGAGAAGAGCCGATTAATCAAGATTACTAACTCAGCCTTAAGAGAAAGCCATCCACATGATATTATTATCACAAAAGAAGCGCCAAACTATGAAATAGAATAGAGTTAAATAATAATTAGTACGGTAATTGTTATTTATTCTTTTAATTATTATTTCTTATATTTTTAAAATCTTGAAAAAAAGAAGTTCAATTAAATAAAATGGAATTTTATAATGAGAGAAGATATTGTATGTGATGCTCATTGTGATACAGTTTTAGATCTCGTAAAGAGGCGCAGAAAGATTGGCGAGTTATCTTCGGCAGGACACCTCGATATCCCACGCTTAAAAAATGGCAAAATTGATGTACAGGTATTTGCTGCCTTTATTGAAAAACAGTTTAAACCAGATTATTCACTTTCAAGAGCCTTGCAGCTAATTGATTGTCTTTTATTAGAGCTAAAAGAAAATGATGATAGCATAGAATTAGCCACCTCTTTCCATGATATAGAAAGGATTGTGTCAATGGATAAGATAGCTGCAATCCTGGCGATTGAAGGGGGAGAGGCTCTGGAGGGTAAGCTGTATAACTTAAGGAATTTTTATCGTCTGGGAGTCCGGATATTGACACTAACCTGGAACCAAAGAAATGATATAGCTGATGGGGTTGATTATCCGGATTCAACAAGAGGATTAACCTCTTTTGGTAAAAAAGTTGTTAAAGAGATGAATCAATTGGGAATGATAATAGATGTATCACATCTTTCTCAATCGGGCTTTTGGTCTGTATTGGAAAATACATCAAAACCCATAATAGCTTCCCATTCCAATTGTCATAATATCTGCCCACACCACCGTAATCTTAAGGATGACCAAATAAAAGCAATCGCCAGAAATGGCGGTCTTATCTGTGTGACATATGTCCCTGATTTTCTGATCAGACAGAGGCGTAAGGCTACCATAGATGATGTTATCAATCATATTGATTATATAGCAAATTTGATTGGCGTAGATTATGTGGGACTTGGTTCAGATTTTGACGGGTGCCGTTCTTTACCCGAAGGATTGGATGGAGCTGACAAAGTCTTCTTGATTGGAGAAAAATTAGCACAAATAGGCTATTCTGAAAAAGATGTTAAGAAGATAATGGGTCAAAACTTTCTACGTTTTTTTAAAAATAGCGAAGAATAACTTTTAAAAAGATTGTTGTAATGAACATCTATAATTTGATAGTATAGTGTATTAACATAATATAATTAATATTACATTAGCAGACAGTGTTAAAAATGTATCAAAATAAGTTAAAAAATTAGAAAAGGATTGAATTGCAATGAACATTCCAACTCGAAATATAGCACTTGTGAGCTTATTGGTTGCTATGAGTATAGTCTTATCACGTTTGGCAAGTATAAGAATAGCGATAGGTGGAGCAGAGGGAATAAGGATAGGTTTTGGCAAACTTCCCATCATACTTGGTAGCTTTATACTTGGACCCCTTTATGGGGGATTAGTTGGTGCTATATCTGATTTTCTTGGTTACCTTATTCAGCCCATAGGGGCATATTTGCCACACTTTACCATTATTTCCGCATTATGCGGTATCCTCCCTGTTATTATTTTCCGAATAATGAGAGGGAATGAAGAAAATATAATTAGCTTCTTTATTTCAGTTGGTTTGACGATTGCTGTCACAGAATTATTTTTAATTACATATACACTTCATATTATCTTTGGTATTCCTTTAAATATACTATTGGTTCCCAGATTGATAAGCGTACCTATTACAATTGTTATCTATTCTTATTTTATACATGCCTTCGTTCGTCGGAAAATAGTGCAGATTGCCCATCACAAAGAATAAACAAACCTTTGCCGTTTTTAAAGAGTATAGAGTATTAGAAGTATTATTCTATATTTACGAAATAAATTTAACCCCTCTTTATATGTTTTCAATTTAACCGGATGTATATTTTTTGTTATAATAATTAAAGAATAGAGTATTTTACAAAAAATAATTTATCTATTTTAAAAAAGTAAGGAGGTAAAGTTAAAATGGTTGAATTTAATTTAGAAAAAGGTCTTAAAGGTGTTGCCCAGGTGTTGGTTGGTGTAGATAATATGGCAGAGAAGTTTTCTAAACCCATGCCGCCTTCCTTTGCTACGCCCATGCTTGTTTCGTTGCTGGATAATGCGGCAATTGAAGCTGTAAAGAAAAAGCTACCACCAGGATATATCACCGTTGCTACCTCTATCACCATCAAACATTTAGCACCCACACCAGAAGGAATGATGGTCACCGCTCAAGCAGAGTTAATAGATGTTTTTAAGAATCGTCTTACCTTTCAAGT
>CAZLMD010000003.1:48956-50362 GCA_964560535.1 uncultured Atribacterota bacterium | reverse complement strand
GTTACCGGTAAAAACCTTGGATCATGTATTGCTGCACTTACTGCGTTTTCAATAATCTCTAAAGCCACATTGTCTTTTGTAGGAAGAAAGGTACCTATACACCCTCTCAATCTCTCCCCTTCTTTTAAAGAAACGAATACACCAGCCTTTCGCCCTGCTAATCCTTCTGGCAAGTTTTCTGACAAAGGTAATTTTTTTCTGTTTTTCAAATAATAGATTATGCTTTCCCTGGCTAAAGCTACAGGGTCACTTTCTTTTTTAGTATTCATAGATCCTCGCCTCCTTTTTCTTCGAAAAAATGTAAGATATTTCTTAACAATAAATTTATAAAATTAGTTTTATTTTTTGGTTTAAAAATATATTTTAACATATTCTTGGAAGTTGTTCTCCGCTTAACATACCAACTATTCTTTTTCCACCAATTTCAGTTTTAAGTACTACCTCTGCCCTGCCTTTAGCTATCACTCTTCCAATAATCGCTGACTGTTCTCCGTATTTACAGTCTCTCATCTTCATTACTGTCTTCTCGGCAAACTGCTCTGGCAAAAAAGCAATAAGTACACCTTCATTTGCCAAGTAAAGCGGGTCATACCCCAAAATATTGCAAACATCTTTTACCATAGCCTCAATAGGAATTCTTTCCTCATCAATTTCGATTTCTACTTTAGAAGATTGGGCAATTTCATTTAAGGCTGTAGCCAGACCGCCTCTGGTGGGATCTCGCAATACATGAATCTCTCTGGTTATTGTCAACATTTGTTGTACCAGATCTGACAGGGGGGCTGTGTCACTTAATATCTTTTCTTCCAGCTGTAAGTCTTCTCGTGAAGCGAGTATACTAATCCCATGACTTCCAATAGGTCCACTAACAACAATAACATCATTAATCTGTGCACTGGTCGGGTCTATGTGAACATCTGAATCGATATATCCTATACCTGTGGTATTTATAAAAATGCCGTCAACATCGCCCCTGTTAACCACCTTGGTGTCCCCCGTTACTACCATTACATCAATTTTACGAGCAGCCTCAGCCATGCTACGGGTTATTTCTTCCAATACCCTCATAGAAGTACCTTCTTCAATTATAATAGACATGCTGAGGTACAAGGGGCGTGCACCACACATTGCCAGATCATTAACAGTTCCATGTATCGCTAAATGACCAATATTCCCCCCGTTAAAAAATATGGGGCTTACAGTATAAGAATCAGTTGAAAAGGCAATCCTCTTATCTATTGGCGGTAAAATTGCTCCATCATGCAATTGTTTTAAAAATTGATTATCAAAGTATTTTACAAAAAGAGAGTTAATCAATTTATTCGTTAATTTTCCACCACTGCCATAATCTAATGTAATTATATCGTCAGTCATTTTTATTTTCCTTTTTCAGATAATAATACAAT
>CAZLMD010000003.1:0-48856 GCA_964560535.1 uncultured Atribacterota bacterium | reverse complement strand
GTAATTACCCCTCTTAAAACATCTCCACATCTACACAGACTGTTCTCTATTGTTTTTTCAATCTTAACTGAAAAATTGCGAGCATTAAAATCAGAGAATTCTGGTTTTAAATCCAGTCCACTTTTAGCTACCATACCAATCCCCCTCCAATTGCTATCAACAGGCAAAAATACCTGGGAAATAGTATTGAGAGCAGTGGGATTACCCTCCTCTCTTACTGCTCTTAAATATTTGTTTTCTACCCTTGGTGCTTGTTCTATTTTTTGTTGAATGAGGTGGTATATTGCTCTTAAGATATCAACAGGTTCAAAGCCTGCTATTACACAGGCAATACCATAACGATCTGGAATAAATCTATATGGTTCGGTGCCAATAATAACACTAACATGCCCGGGGCAAAGCATTCCGTCGATATTCACTTCTCCGCTATTTAATAGAGCTTTTATAATAGGAGGCATGAGTTTGGTAAGATTAAAGAGATAGAAATTGGAAATTGATCTCTTTCTAGCCTCTAGAATTACACTTGCCAGTAAGGGTATAGTTGTTTCAAATCCAACGCCAACAAGAATCACCCGTTTATCTGGAGATTCTTGAGCAATTTCCAGTGCCTGTAGAGGAGAATAGATTACCCTTATGTCAGCACCTTTTGCCTTCTCTTCTTTTAAACTGGATGAACTGCCAGGCACATTAACCATATCCCCAAAGGTAACTATTATTGTATCTTCAATTCTAGACAGTGCAACCATGTGGTTTATATCTGAGAGAGGTGTTACACATACAGGACAACCTGGTCCTGAAATTAGATGAATATTTTTTGGTAATAGACTCTTTATACCAGAACTGAAAATAGATCTGGTATGTGTGCCACATACTTCCATTATATTAATCTCTTCTGTAGTTAGTTCCTTTATTCTCTTTAATATTGACTGGCAGAGTTTTTTGTTTCTATATTCATCATAATACTTCAAGATTGTATTTCCTTCCAGGCTAGCTCTATTTCATTTGCTTCCCGGGAATCAATTTTAGTAATAGCATACCCGGCATGTATCAAGACATAATCTCCTTCTTCAATTTCAGGTAATAGTTCTATACGAACCAGTTTTTTTATATTACCTAAAAGAACTTCTGCTTCTTCTGAATTAATTTTATTTATTACTTTACCAGGAATCGCGAGACACATATACACCTCTTTTTTTAAATAGCTTATTTATATTTTTTATTATTCTGGAACTGTTCATTTGCAACTAATGCCTGCCCTAAAGAGATACAGGCGTCATTTGGGGGAAGTTTTTTATGTATTAATACGATAAATCCTTCCTTTTTTAATTTTTTCATAGTCTGTATTAAAAGAAAACTGTTCTGAAAAACTCCTCCACTTAAAGCAATTATATTTATATTTAACTCTTCTCTTATTTTAACACACAGGGAAAGAGTAAAATCTGCAACTGTATTATGAAATTGAGTAGCAATCCTGTTTAGAGATATCCTTTTCTTTAAATCGGACAACACCTGATTAAACATCTTACTGTTGTCAACAACCCAGACATTATTTTCTTTAATGATTTGATAATCATAATTTTCCCTAAATTCCTCTCTACATAATGCTTCCATCTCCATAGCTGCCTGTCCTTCAAAATCAACTTTATCTTTTAATCCTATTATGGAAGCCATAGCATCAAATAACCTACCACAGCTAGAGGTCATAGGTGAGTTAATCCCTTTTTCAATCATCTGTTGCAGTAATTGGAAATCTTTTTTACCCTGTCTTTTTTCAAAAATCAGGTATTCGGGGCTATCTTTTAATTTATTCTGAGAATAAAGATAACTAAAAGCCATTCTCCATGGTTCTCGTATAGCCTGCTCACCTCCGGGCATGCTTATCTTTTTTAAATGCCCTATTCTTGAATAATTATGAGGGGAAACTACCAAGAATTCCCCTCCCCAGATAGTACCATCTGGTCCAAAACCAGTACCATCAAATGCCACACCTATTACCTTTTCAGAAACACCATTTTCGATCATACAGCTGACGATATGTGCATGGTGGTGCTGCACTCTAACTAATGGTATCCTATATTTTTGTGACAATTCTTCAGCATAATGTGTTGAAAGATAATCAGGGTGTAAATCACAGGCTACAACTTCTGGCTCAAACTTAAAAACACCGATCAGACGTTTTATCGCTTCTTGATAAGCAACAAAGGTTTCTTTATTTTTTAAATCACCAAGGTGCTGACTGGGTATGGCATGCCGATCACGAGCAATACATACTGTATTCTTTTCTTCAGGCCCTAATGCCAGAATTGATCTGACATTTTTGGAAAGGATAACTGGAAAAGGGGCATATCCTCTTGATCTTCTAATAAAGATATTGTTATTTGCAGCTATCTTTAAAACTGAATCATCACAACGATTATATATGATACGATTATGTAAAAGTATAAAATCAACATGTTGGGTAAATTCCTGAAAGGCTGTTTCATTTTTAATAATAATCGGCTCATCACTGAAATTTGCACTGGTCATAACTAAAATAAGGCCACTATTTTGCAATAGCATATAGTGTATGGGTGTATATGGTAGCATAAAACCAAGATAACCATTGCCTGGTGCAAGCTCTGGTGAAAGATTATCCCCATTCTTCTTTTTTAGAAGTACTATTGGTCTTTCTTTACTTTCTAAATATTTTCTGGCTAATTCTGGTATATAGCAAAACTCTTCTATTTTTGATATGGTTCCTGCCATTAATGCAAATGGTTTTTGATCTCTCTTTTTTATTGCTCTTATCCTTGAGACTGCTTCTATATTTTGGGCGTCACAAGCTATATGGAAGCCCCCTAATCCTTTGATTAGACCGACTTCCCCTTTTTTTAATCTTTTTTGAGCTTCTATAAATGGATCCTCTACATCAATTTCCTGATTCCTTGAATATATAGAGACATGAGGCCCGCAAACCGGGCAGGTATTTGCTTCTGCATGGTAACGGCGGTCTTTCAAGTCATTGTATTCATTGAGACAATCTGAACACATAAGAAATTTACCCATAATAGTCTTTTCTCTGTCATAAGGCATATCTTGTATAATGGTGAAACGAGGACCGCAATTAGTGCAGTTTATAAAGGGATATCGGTAGCGACGATTAGATGAATCATTAAGCTCTTTCAGGCAATCCTCACATATAGATATATCCGGCGGAATAAGAATAACAGGATTTTTATGATTTGAGCTGCTATTTTTTATAACAAATTCTGTAAACCCGATGAGAGGCAATTCTTTAATTATAATTTTCTCTATATGTGTTAGAGGTGGGGGATTATTTTTTAATTCTGAGAAGAAATCTTTAAAAAAAGATTTTTCTCCCTCGACTTCTATTTCTATTCCCTGATTTGAATTACGCACCCATCCCAAAAAGTGGTATTTATTCACCAGTTTATGGATAAAAGGACGAAACCCTACACCTTGAATAATACCATATATAGTAACTTGATATCTTGTTTTCATCTTTTCCTTAGAATGTATTTATATATATTGAGTTTTTAACAAAAATGATTTTGTGATTGTAATTATTGTATAGAGGAATTTTATTTCTTTTAACTTCTAAACTAAACATTTGTAAAAATGTTAAATTGATTCATATAAGATAAATTATAAACTGGATAGGGTGTTTCCCTACAAATTCTTCTTCTTTTGGTAATCTAAAAAGAATCTTCTTCCAATTACATATGCAGCAAAGTCATCATATGGTCGTGGTGGTACAAGGAGTGTAATTGGAAATAATTTTAACCAACCAGATGGAGGATTATATTCAAAAAAATATTTTCTAGCCTGTCTGGTAGTATCTTTTTCTTCTACCACTGTAACAAGAATCTCCGGAAAATTCTCTTTGATTAACATAATGATATTTTCTGAATTCGTTCCCCCACCCACCACAAAATTTTTAACATTGTATTTTACTAAAAAATATTTTACTCTGTCAATCAGCTCTTCATTTAGAATAACTTTACCTTCTATATACTTCAATTTTGAATCAACCAGCGCAACACCACATTTTTTTCTGCCAGGATCTATTGATAGTATGATTTTTTTCACCTTGAGTCCTTTAATGGATCATATATTCTAATATTATATCATTCTTACAACATATTATAATAGATTTAAAAATGACTATGTTACAGAGGTTTTAACTGTATCTTACATAACAACACGTTCAGCATGAGTATAAATATTTAATCTCTCTCCTCGTGCAAATCCAACCAGTGTAATACCGCGTCTATCAGCCAATTTTATGGCATAATCAGTAACAGCAGCTCTGGAAATAACAATAGGAATATCTGTACGTACAATCTTTTGCATAATTCCTGAAGTAATACGGCATGAGGTTAAAATAACTTTATCATATGTCTTAATATCTCCCAGAAAAGCTTCACCTGATACTCTATCAATAGTATTATATCTGCCTATATCCTCACTAAATAATATGATAGATCCGTCAATATCTGCGAGACCGCAACTGTGGACTGCACCACTTTTTTGAAAAAAGACTGCTTTCTCCTGCATAAGAGAAACGAGAGAATAGATAGTATCTATCTTAACTTTTGTATCATTATTAACAGAAAGTCGTTTTTGCCCTTGTAAACCTGAGTATTTAATCTGATTAATCAGGTTGGGACAATCGGTAATGCCTTTTGACAATAAATCATTTTTGATTTCAAAAAATATTTTATTTTCTCTCACTTTAGTAGAAATAATTTCTTTTTTATTATTTACAATTCCAGAATTGTAAAGGAATCCAGTTGTTAAATATTTTAAACCACCAGGGCTACAATTTAAACTAATGAAAAATTTTTGATTAATATAGATATCTATAAATGTTTCTATGGCTACCAGGTCTATTATCTTTTTTTGTTCATGCCCGGTAGTCCTAACCAGTTCTACTTCTATCCCCTTATAATTATTTAACATCATATTTTCTTTCTTACCCTCTCTAATTCTTCTGCCAGTATAAAATCGCTTTGAAAATTAATATTAAAAAAAGAGTGTATTTCTGGATCAAATATTTTTATTTCATCTTCTCTAATACAACGTATTCTGCAAAAAGGAAAGATGCTTCTGACTGCCAGTATATTGTTTTTTAAATTATTTTCTATAATTTCCACACAATTCTTACTATAAATAGCGCATAATGGTTCATACATACCTTTGCCATATGTAGGAATAACTATATCATAATCTTTACTATTTTTAATCATGTATTCAATTAGTTTAGGCTCAACAAAGGGCATATCATACCCGATCACTAGATTGTGAAATGTTTTAGAATATTTTAGACCGGAAATAATTCCTCCCAATGGTCCTTTATTTGGATAAATATCTTCAATTACGGTAAATTGGCGTTGAGAATATCTCTTTTTTGGCCCTACAATAACAATATCATGCTTATTTATTCCTTTAACAGAAAGAATATTTTTCAGGACATGTTCTATAAGATTGGTCCCTTTAAATTGCATGTGGCCTTTGTCTATATTGAGACCCATCCTGCTGCTTTTACCGCCTGCTAACACTAAGACTGAAATAGTGTCATAATTTTTCCCTTTATTCATCTTCCTACTCATACATCAGGATCAATAGATTTACATTATTTTGAAAATATTTTTTACTTATTAAAAAGGAGCTATACTTATGTACTATATGAATAATATACAACAGTATAGCTCCTAAAATTCCATTTAGTTATATTTATTGACTATTTTTCCTCTCTCAAGTAGACATACCAGTATAAAGTTGCTACAAAGAATGCCCCGCCAATTATATTTCCTATGGTAACAGGCAGCAAATTATTAAACAAAAGTCCGCTTGTATTCAGGTTGTTAAGTTGATTTACTGCCAAACCTGATGCTTCAACTACTGATGCATTATTCTTTAAAAGCATTCCCATAGGAATAAAATACATGTTTGCGATACTATGCTCAAAACCACTGGCTACAAAGGCCATGATGGGGAAATATATACCCAGAATCTTCCCAGGAATATCTTTGGCTGCTACCGCCATCCAGACTGCCAGACATACCAGCCAGTTACATAGAATACCCCTGGCTATTGCCGTACCCCAACTCAAGTTTACTTTACCATTAGCAATTGCCAGAGCTCTTGCCCCCACAGCAAAATTACCTGTTGTCCAGAGCTGAGAAAGATACATTAACCATACTACCAGTAGAGAGCCTATAAAGTTAGCTATATATATCCAAAACCAGCTATTTAATAATTTACTTACCGTTACATCTTTGTTTAATGTACCTACCACGATTAAATTATTACCTGTAAACAATTCTGCCCCTGCAATAACTACTAACATCAGGCCGACAGAGAAAACACTGCCAAATAGTATTTTGGCAATTCCGTCCCCTACATACTTCGCCGCATCATAAGTGGCCATAGTTGCCAGTTGGGCACCAAAGCTGATATAGGCACCAGCCAAAATCCCCAATATTATCATTTTATTTATTGATAGATTAGCCTTATTCTGCCCAATAGAACAAAAAGCATTTGCGACAGCTGCTGGTGCATTGCAGGGTGTTGCTACATCCTGTACTAACTGGATTTTTTCCTTTTCTGTATTCAATTACATTTCCTCCTTGTTTGGTAGTATTAATTTATTTTAAGATATTTTTTTAATATTGACAGCACAAACCTTGAATTCTGGAATCTTAGAAATAGGATCAAGAGCAGCAATGGTTAACAGATTAGCAGCTGCTTCATGGAAATGGAAGCTCATAAAGACTACTCCTTCATCAGATTTCTCAGTAACCTTAGCTTTTGCTTGAATTTTCCCTCTACGAGAAGCAACTTCTATTATTTCTCCCTCGCTTATGTTCAATTCTTTAGCATCTTGTGGGCTGATTTCTACCAATGCTTCTTTGTATACTTCGTTTAATCCCTCTGACCTTCTAGTTACTGTCCCGGTATGGAAATGGTATAAGACTCTTCCAGTAGTGAAGATTAAAGGATATTCTTCATCAGGAAGTTCAACTGCCTCTTTAAACTCAATTGGGAAAAACTTCCCTTTGCCTCTGCTAAACTTATCCTTGTGTAAGAATTTTGTTCCTGGATGATCTGCATTGGGGCAGGGCCATTGTAAGCCTTCTTTTTCCAACCTAGGATAGAACATTCCACCATAAATAGGAGTCATACTTGCAATTTCTTCCATAATTTCTCCCGGGTTATTGTAACTCATGTTGTAACCCATTTTCCGGGCGAGTTCACTGATAATCTGCCATTCTGGTTTTGAATCTCCGATTGGCTCTATCGCTTTGTGGAATCTCTGTACTCTTCTTTCTGTATTGGTGATTGTTCCATCTTTTTCAGCAAATGTTACCCCGGGCAATATTACATCAGCCATTTCAGCTGTTTCAGTCATAAATATGTCAGAAACAACCAAAAAGTCAGTTCTTTTTAAAGCTTCACGGGCATGAGCCAAGTCTGGATCTGACATTGCCGGATTTTCTGCCATTATAAAAATACCTCTAATTTTACCTTCATAGGCAGCATTCAATATTTCTACTACTGTTAAACCGACCTTATCAGATAATTCTACTCCCCATGCTTTTGAAAACTTCTCTCTTATCTGTGGGTCTGTAACAGATTGATAACCTGAATACACATTGGGCAAAGCCCCCATATCACAGGCGCCTTGAACATTGCTTTGTCCTCGTAATGGGTTTACCCCGGCATTTTCTTTTCCTAAATTCCCGGTTAACATGGCAATATTAGCAGTTGACATAACATTGTCGGTTCCGGTGCTATGCTGAGTAATGCCCATTGAATATATTAATGAGGCACTCTCGGCTTCGGCATACATTCTAGCTGCTTTCTTAATATCTTCTGCTGGTACACCGGTAATTTTTGCAACTATTTCCGGAGTATATTTTAAGACTACCTCTTTCATTTTTTCATAGTCTTCGGTTCTTTCTTCAATAAATTTCTTGTCTTCTAATCCCTCTGTGATAATTACATTCATCAAACCATTAAGAAGGGCTACATCAGTACCAGGTCTATGTCTTAACCAGAGTGTGGCATATTTAACCAACTCTATCTCTCTGGGATCAGCTACAATCAATTTAGCTCCATTTTTGGTTACAGCTTTTTTAATCTCCAATCCTATAATAGGATGGTTCTCAGTTGTATTAGAGCCAGTTAAATATATTAGCGGTGCATTTGCAATTTCTTTAATAGAATTGGTCATAGCTCCACTGCCGAAAGATTGTGCCAGGCCGGATACAGTAGCTGAATGGCATAGCCGGGCACAATGGTCTACATTATTGGTTCCCAAAACTGCGCGGCCAAACTTCATGAGTAGATAGTTTTCTTCGTTGGTACATTTGGCAGAAGACAGTACTGCAAGACTATCATTTCCACTTTCCTTTTTTATCTCCTGGAATTTATCACTAATTAATTGTAAAGCTTCCTCCCAGGAAGCCGGCTCTAGTTTTCCATTTTTTCTAATCAATGGAGTGGTTAAACGGTCTTCTTTGTGAATATAATCATTACCGAAACGACCTTTTACGCAAAGGTTGATTCCGTTAACTACACTATTTGGATTGGAGGTAACTTTGACTACTTTCCCATCTTTTACATTTAGGTCAAAACTGCAACCGGTTCCACAGTAATTACAAGTAGTGAAAACTTTTTGGAATTCCCACACTCTTCCTTTTCCCTGGGCTGATTTATCGATCAAAGCCCCGACAGGGCAGACTGCAACACATTGTCCACAAGAAACACAATTAGAGTAATCGGGATTACCTTCTGAACCAATGGCAATCTTTGTTTCATGTCCTAACTTATTACCCAATCCAGCTATCACTTCAGTTTTTGTTCCTCTAAATCCAAATCCAATAGCTCTTGATTGTTGTACTTCATTACATATTTCTACACATCTACGGCAGAGTATGCATTTATTCAAATCCCTTAAAATAAAAGGGTTGCTCTCATCTATGGGAAGACTTCTCTCTTTTCTACCAAAACCTGATTCCTTGACTCCATACTCATATGCCAAATCCTGCAGGTCACATTCACCGTTCTTTTCACAAGTAAGACAATCTAATGGGTGAGAAGACAGCAGTAATTCCAGTACTGCTTTTCGGGCAGTGACCACTCTCTCACTGTGAGTATATATAATCATCCCTTCATTTACTGGATAAACACAGGAAGCTACAAGACAGGGATGACCCTTAACCTCTACCACACACATACGGCAAGAACCTGGATAGTGGTTTATTTCAGGCATAACACATAATGTTGGTATTTTTATACCAGCCTCAGTTGCAGCCTCCAGTATTGTTGAGCCAGGCTCTGCCATAATATTTTGGTCATTTATAGTTATTTGGACTAATGGCTTAACCATTTTTTCCTTTTTTATTTCTTCTGTGGCTTTCATTTTGTTTTTATTTTTATCCTTTCTATAAACTCCTGATCTATAATCTATTTATCAGTAGAATATACTATAAATTAATAGCATTTTAATATTTTTAATGCTTCATTATTGCATCAAATTTACATGCCTGGTAACATGCATCACATTTTATACACATATCTTGATCTATAACATGTGGCTGCTTTCTTTCTCCTGTAATCGCACCAACAGGACATTTTTTTGCACAAACGGTACAACCGGTGCATTTGTCAGGATCTATTTCATATCCTAAAAGTGCCTGACAACGGCCCGCTCTACACTTCTTATCCTTGATATGTTCAATATACTCTTCCCTGAAATACCTGAGCGTTGTTAATACCGGGTTGGGTGCAGTTTGTCCTAAAGCACAAAGGGACGTAGATTGAATACTTGGTGCCAATTCTTCAAGAATTTCCAGATCTTCCATCGTACCGTTCCCCTCACATATTCTGGTCAGTATTTCTAACATTACCCTGGTACCTTCCCTGCAGGGGGTACATTTACCACATGATTCATTCTGAATGAATTCCATGAAGTAACGGGCAATATCGACCATGCAGGTATCCTCATCCATAACCACCAGCCCACCTGAGCCCATAATAGCACCTAATTCTTTTAGTGATTCATAGTCAACCTTGGCATCTAAATGCTGAATAGGGATACACCCACCTGAAGGTCCTCCAATTTGAACGGCTTTAAATTTTTTATTATTTGGAATACCCCCACCAATCTTATAAACAATATCATGCAGGGAAATTCCAATGGGTACTTCGATCAATCCGGTGTTGTATATATTTCCAGCTAAAGAAAATATTTTAGTCCCTTTACTCTTTTCGGTACCGACAGAAGCGAACTTGTCTGCACCATATAGAATGATATAGGGTATATTAGCAAGTGTCTCTACATTATTTAAAACTGTTGGGCAACCAAACAAGCCCTTATTAGCAGGAAAAGGTGGTCTGGGTCTGGGTTCTCCTCTCTTTCCTTCAAGAGAGTGTATTAAGGCAGTCTCTTCACCACAAACAAAAGCACCTGCTCCCATTCTTATTTCTAAATCAAAGTCAAATCCAGAGCCTAGGATGTTTTTGCCCAGCAATTCGTATTTTCTCATTTCAGCCACTGCTATATTCAGTCTTTCTATAGCAAGTGGATATTCTGCTCTAACATATATATATCCCTGACTTGACCCAATGGCATAGCCTGCAATTATCATAGCCTCTAAAACACTATATGCATCACCTTCCAGCATACTTCGATCCATAAATGCACCCGGATCCCCTTCATCAGCATTACATAAAACATATTTTTGTTCACCGGGGGCTTTTGCAGCAAAACTCCATTTTAAACCGGTTGGGAAGCCTGCGCCACCCCTTCCTCTCAAGCCAGATTTTTTAATTTCTTCAATAACCTCTTCAGGAGTCATCTCTGTCAATACTTTGGCTAAACCCATAAATCCATCAGCACCGATATAGTCATCAATGGTATTGACATCAATAATTCCACAATTTCTACGAGCAATTCTTTTCTGCAGCTTATAAAAATCAATATTGTCTACCATACTAACTAATTCTTCTGTTTCTGGTTTTTTATAAAATAGACGCTGAACCACCCTTCCTTTTAAAATGTGTTCCTGTACTATTTCCCGGGCATCTTCCGGTTTTAATTGCTGGTAGAACACTCCATCAGGATAGACTACCATGATTGGCCCCAACTCACAGATACCCATACAACCAGTGGTAATTATTTTCACTTCTTTATGCAGGTTTGCCTCTTTGAGTGCAATTTCAAATGCTTTTTTAACACTTGTTGCTCCGTTAGACATACAGGCGGTTCCTTGACACAAAAGAAGCTGAGTTCTTATATTTTCCATAACTAAACTACTCCTTATTTAACTATTTATATTTTTCTAATATTGCGCTTAAACTATCGGAAGTTAACCGACCATGAACATCCTGGTTAATCATTATAACAGGAGCCATCCCGCATGAACCAAAGCAAGGCTGACTATTCAGAGTAAATCTTAAATCTTTTGTAGTTCCGCCTTCTTTTATATCTAGTATATTTTGTAATTCCTCAAGTATTTTTTGTGCCCCTTTAACATAGCAAGCCGTTCCCATGCATACTGTTATAGTATGTCGACCAACAGGTTCAGTTTTAAAGTACGAATAGAATGTTGCAACCCCAAATACTTCACTAATTGATATATTCATCTCTTCGGCAATTGTCTTTAGAACATCTGGAGGTAAATAGCCAAAAAGGGACTGTGCCTTATAAAGGACAGGAATTAAAAACCCTTTTTTCTCTTTATTTTCACTAATAAACTCTCTTAATTGCTGGAACTTCTCTTCTATCATCTGTTCTTCATTTTTAACAGTAGCTGTTTTATTCATTCTCTTTCCCCTTTGAAAATAGATATTGTTCTACTACCTTATTGTTTAAGACATGTTCATCAAAAATTAATCTGGCAGCTTCCAGATCAACATTTCTGTAGGTTATCGGCCTATTCTCTTCTACATATACATGTATCATAGGTTCTTGAGCACAAAAACCAAAACAGCCTGATGCAGTTACTATAATATCTGACCTTTTGCTGTTTTCTATCAGGGTCACAAACTCATTCATTACATCTCTTGCACCAGCAGCAATTCCACAGCTTCCCATCCCTACTACAATTTTGATGCGGTGCTTTCCAGACCTCAATCGCAGGTCTTTTTTGACCTGTTCTCTCATTTTTTTTAGTTCTTCAACATTTTTCATATATTCCTACTCCCTCCCTGAATATTAATTTTAAAATTATTTGTTGATTATAAATTAAATTCTTTTTGGATAATCTCATAAATATATTTTCTTATACCTATATAATCCTTAAATCCATTGTCAACTTCATCATGCAACTCCTGGTAGTCTAAAATGAGTGTTTCAACATCTTCCTTTATAACAAATAACTTGAAAGCAATTTCAGGCCAGGCATAAAAGATATCGGAAAAAAATCTGGGTAAGTCCCCTAAAGGTTTGGCATCAATATGAGATAGGTACATTTTAAATTGGAGGTCTGTACCTCCTTTTTCACCTATTCTTCTAATATTTAAATACCCTCCCGTATCCTCTACAGCTTTTTTCAACAAAGGCAATCCCAATCCTACCCTCCTGGTCTTTCTGGATGTAACAAAGGGGTCCAATACTTCCTGACCGCTAATTCCTTTTCCATTATCTGTTATAGAACAAAAAAAATAGCTTCTGTTATGAGCTATCTTCATGGTTACTTCACTTGCCTCAGCATTTATCGAGTTTTCTAAGATATCAAAAAGATGGTCTGCTAAATCTTTCAATTTTTATCTTTTATCCCTCTCAAATATTTTTTTAATGAAGTAAAGTCTGTTATACAATTGTCATCATATAATTCAAAATAAAAAGTTCCAATATCTTCTAAAAAATGGCTGTCTGATCCACTGATAACTGGAAATCCTTCTAATAAATCTCCTGCTTTGTATCTCTTTTCTATCCATTCAAACCTGGACAATTCAACTGCATCAAAATCACTTTCTGGATCTAAAAACCCTATCTGGCTCTTTATACTGCAATAGTCTCTGTTAATATGGGCAGGTATTGCCAGACCACCCAAACAGTGGATAAGCTCAACCAGCTCATCTAAACCTATTTGCAAAGCATTCTGTCTTAACAGGTAGTCTATTTCTATAATCTCTCCTTTTTGGTCATAAATCAGTTGATCACCAAAAAAAGATGCCCTATTCTTCATTTTAGGGAGATACTCATCAATCTTTTTATCCATCTCCATTATGCTGTATTCGTCAGGGAAGTAACCCAGCAAGTGGACCTCTTCTCTAGTAGTTAACTCGACTCCCAAAATAATATTGACAGGGCTCGTTTTTTTTATTTTATTAATTAAAATAGAATGAGCAACAGCGTTATGGTCAGTTATAGAAATAAGGTTTAATCCACTTTGTTCTGCTTTTTTTAATATTCTTTGTGGAGACATGATGTTCTCTCCACAGGCAGACAAAGATGAATGAATATGTAAATCAATTTTAATCTTGATCATCCTCCAGCAATTTGTATATCAATCCACTGACTTGAAAGGAATTTTCTTTACTTTTAAACAAGTTAATATTTTCTTCTTCTGCTTTTTCAATTAATTCCTCATTTATCTCTACATTGTTAGTAAACACAATTGCTTTTATGTCTTTAATTAATGCAACTGCAATACTATTTTTATGGGCCTGGACAGTAATCCATATTGCCTCATTACTGGCATTAGCAATCACATCTGACATTAAATCCCCGCAATAACCGGCCTTAATATCTTCATCTGAACAAAATACAACTTTTTCAATAGAACTTTGCTCTATTAACTTGCTTAATTTCATATCTATCCTCCTAAATGGATAACTGCTTTTAAAATGGTTCCCGTTTTCATAGATGATTCTATTTCCAGATGATCGGCACACTTTTTAATGTTCGCTAATCCCATTCCTGCCCCGAATCCTAATGCCCTGATCTGTTCAGAGGCAGTAGTATAGCCTGGCTTCATTGCAGCTTCTACATCTGGAATGCCTGGACCATAATCTACTGCTGTAATAGTAATACTGTTTTGGTCTACCTGTAAGGCAAGGTATCCTCCCAGTGAATGAATGCTGATATTGATCTCTGCCTCATAACAGATTATGGCAACCCTTCTGATAATTGGTTTATCTATATTTAATTTCTGTAAATATTTTCTAATGATACTGGACGCTCTGCCTGCATTATCAAAATCTGACCTTTTAACCTCTAAACGTAATGTTTGCTCTTTAGCCTCTTCAAATAATTGATTGGAGAATTCTTTGTTTTGCCACTCTCTCTGCTCACACCTCTCAGCAATTGTCTGGATACTGAATAGTAGCTTGTTCAGAATGTCACCCATAGTTAGAATACCGGTTATTTTAGTAGAGCTAGAATTTTTGATAACTGGTAAACGGCCAATTCTATGCTTTTCTAGCTTTTTTATTGCAGAAACCAGAGAGAAGTTTTGAGGAATAGTTATTACCTCCTTGGTCATGTGTTCCTTTACTCGATCATCAACAATGTTGTCATCTAATGCATTAATGACATTATCAATACTAATAATACCTACTATATTTTCCTGCTCATCTAAAATGGGTACTCCGGAAATCTTATTCTCTTTTAAAGAATCTTTAATCTCTCTAAAGGTAGCATTTTCACCAAAACTAATAACCTCTTTGGTCATAGCATCCTTCACTTTCAATTCATAGATTAATTCATTGGCTATAGTAAGTTTTTGTTTTGAAAGCAATATAGTCATTTCTTCTTTCTCTCTATAAGAAGTGCTTCAGCAATAGCCCGACATGCCTCAAACATTGTTTTGTTAGTCATTAATAACGGGATATGGTGAGAACGGGCAAGTCCAATAGCATCCTGTTCGGGAGCCTTGCCTCTTACAAAAACTACCCCCACTCCTCCAGCAATCTCTGTGGTTCTAACTACCTGTTGAGAGGTTAGGCCTGTTAACAACAGAAAATTATCCTTAGCAAGAGCAAGCACATCGCTAAGGAGATCACTTGCAGCAAACTGATCTATTTCTTTTTCCAGTAACTCTTCTCCGGTAATAAGCTCGGCATCTAAAACAGCAACAATCTCTTTTATCTTCACAATAGTTTCTCCTAATATTAGTTTTTTAAAATGTTCAGTTGCATTCGAAAATTAAATTAACAATTTTACTGGAAAGCATCCAGAATGCTACGATAGCTTATTCCATTCAGGATTTACGCTTTTTATCCTTTCGGAAATTTAGTCTTTTATGACAAAATCCATGTTTTTAGCTCATGTATAGAGGCAAATAATTACCCCTGGTATGTATTGTGAAATATTTCACAATACATACCAAAATATTCTATCATAGCTATTGAAATATGTCAACTTAATATCGACCAATCACTGAGGTTTCTTGTAAATTATTTTTATTATTCTTTGCTTTTAAATTTGTATAAAATTATGAATTATAATATCTATAAATATCTGCTAGTTTGGCAAATAGTATACTAATTTTTCTAATTCTATGGCGAGGTCAATGTGCTTAATAGATACTCCTGCTGGATGTTTAATACTGATCGGTGCAAAATTCAGTATTGACTTTACGCCTCCAGCAATCATTATATCTGCTACATTCTGAGCGTGCGGGGAAGGTACTGTTATAATACCAATTTTTACATGTTCTCCTTTTAAAAAATCTTCTAATTCTCCAATATGTTTTATGGTTATATTCTCTACTATTTTCCCCACCTTCAGTTTGTCATTATCAAATAGAGCTTTTATCCTAAAACCCCTTTTTGAAAATCCTTCATAACGAAGAAAGGCATTTCCTAAATTACCTACACCAACCAGGATTAGGTCCCATTTTTGATTTGATTTTAAGATCTTTTTTAATTTGAGAACTAACTTAAATACAGGATAACCAACCCCTCTTTTACCAAATTTACCAAAATAAGAGAGGTCTTTTCTAATCTGATGTGAACTAATGCCGGTAATATCCGAAAATGTTGATGAGGAGATAGTAGCGTGTTTATTTATTTTATTCTCTTCAATCATAGACTCTAATGTTCTATGGTATATAGAAAGACGATCAATTGTAGCTTGAGGAATATATTTTTTATTAATTTTAGTATCAACTAACCTTTCTATAATCTAATATGTAGATTTCTTTATATCTGAAAATATTTTATCTTTCTGTCAGCCATATTTCGTAACCCAGATTCTTTAATTGCCGGGAGGCTTCTTCCGCTTGTGCCCTAACAGAATAAGCACCTACCTGTACTTTAAAAGCATTATTGTGCTTGATAACAAAGGTTTGAAATCCTCTATTCTCAATCTCTTTAGCCAGACTTCTTGCATTAGCTTCATTAGAAAAATAACCAACTTGCACAGTATAAGCAGAACCAGGCTGAGTTGATGCAGGACTCTGACTTACAACAGGGGCTGTGTCTTGTTTGGGTGGTACTGATACAGGTTTTTCAGCTATTACTTCACTTTCTACCTTAACAGGCTCTTCTTTTGGTATGCTGGGAGCAGCTACTGTCACCGGTTCCGGTGGTAATGTGCTTTCAATATCAGCCTGTTTTTCATCAGGCGAAACTTCCTGTATCTTTGCAATAGACTGAATGGTCTCTTCTGATTTTTCTTCTTTTACTTCAGCAACCTCTTCTTCTAAAATAGTTTGAGTTTGAACTTCCGATTCCGGCTCCTGAGGAGGCAGGTAACTTTTCTCTCTTGCCATATAAAAAGCTACAGATAGAATAACTATAGCACCAATTAATATAATGAGTGTCTCCATATTGCTTCTGGTTTTTCTTTTATAAATTCGCCTTGTTCTTCTCAAAGGTATTATACTCCTTTTTATAAAGTGATAAAAAAATTATCCCTGAATTATTTAAAGGTTCTGGCTCTTTGGATGTATTTTACAATATGATATGTTAAGAATAATTTTTTAAATATATCCTTATTTAAATAAAAACTGTCTCTGTTTACATATTATAAAAATTAAGTTGCAATGGTATGAGTTATTAAAACATGGAACAACCATAATATGGTTAGGCTAGTATTTAAGATTGATAAAAAATAACAGTATATCTATTCAATATTATAGTACAATTTTGCAACTCTTTGTATATTGATTCAATATTTTTATACATTTTATAAATTATAATTACATATATTAATAAGAATCTGTATTTTATGATGCCATTACCGTTTAAGACATATTTTCATCAAGATATATGCTGAAAATCTACTTTGCCAAAACCATTATACTAACATTCTGGTAAAACATACTTACTTATTATATAATAACATAATAATAAACAATATATGTATTTTGAAACAAAACAAAATGTACAGAATTTTTGTAAATGAGAAATATTCTTAATGTCAAAATATTTACTTTTAGGAATTGGTAATTCCTTGAGAACAGATGATGGAGCTGGTTCCTTTATTGCTAAGACTTTTAAACATGATAACTGGAATGTTTTAGATGGTAGAACAGCCCCCGAAAATTTTACTTCAGTTGTGAAGAAAGACTGTCCGGAACTATTGGTAATTGTTGATAGTGTAGAAATGGATCTTCCTGCTGGCAGTATAAGGCTGATCCCGTTAGAAAAAATCGTTACTTTACAGTTTTCTACTCATTACATGTCTCTGTCCTACTTAATTGAATATCTATCTCCCTACTGTCAAAAAATTGTATTAATCGGCATACAACCGCTTTCAACGGAGATGGGGGAAAATTTGAGTAAACCAGTATTAAAGGCTTGTTATCAGGTTATTGATTTATTAAAAAATAACCATTTAAATGATATTCCGCTACTATCATAGCCTGCCTGTATGCTTGTAACACATTACACCAATTAAGCAGTATCTTTTTAAATGAAAAGGTAAGCAATGCCAAGCAATCTTTAGACATGTGTACAATCAGTATGTCTTTCTATTGCTAATTCAACAATTTTTATGACTCAAAGTTTTTACTTAAAGAATGTTGACATTATTTTAATTTAAACCAGATACTATCGTACAATCATCTCTGAATCTAAGCGGTCTTCATTTGCTAATAGAAAATTTTCAGACATGCTTAAAGAGTTAACAGGGCAAATATCATTACATTGTGAACAAAATATACAGCGGTCAATTCTAATCTTGATCTTCTTTTCTTCAGGTAAAAATTCAATAGCTCGAGATGGACATACTCTTATGCATAAACGACAGCCTATACATGTTTCTTTATTATAATCTATTTTACCTCTAAATTTTTCCGGTATAGTTACCGGAGGGTTTATTTCAGCCTGACCGTCTTGTACTTTATTAATCAGATCTGTAACTGTTGTTTTTCCAGGATGATATTTAACCGGAAAACAATTAGTCGTAGGTTTATGAAAAAGTTGTTTGATTAATTCAAACACTATTGGAGTGGGCATTATTTATCACCTCTTAAATAGAAATAATTATAAAAATCTAAAATCAATTGCCAGCAATAACAACCCCATCAATCCAACCATAGAAAGAAAGATTAGATAAGCTGCTGAAGCCTGGTCAATTTTTAAACGAGCAATGGCAACACGGATAAATGTTGATTCGAAAAATACTACAATGAACAATTTGAAGAAAAAGAATAGAATATCTATAATGTATGCTAACAAACCAGTCAAAGAAAATAAATGGGCTATATTATATGGAAAAAATAAGGCAATAGTTAATGAACCCATTATCAATAACTTTACTGCGTTAGCCAGCTCAAATAATGCTAAATTTCGCCCTGAATATTCTACTAAGGCTCCACCTGCTATCTCTGTTTCTGCCTCAGGTGTATCAAAAGGAACAATAGATAGTTCTGCTGGAGTTACAATTGCTAAAGTAAAAAGCAGCAGAAGGGCACCAAGAAAACCGAGTGGGCCAACCAATCCCCAAATTGGATTTGCACTTAAAGCAGCTAAAGAAAATACTTTCATTCCCGGGAAAGAAAGGCTTAATCGCCACCCCAGGGCTATAATAGTTGTAACCAGGGGAAATTCATAGCTCATCATCAAAACCATTTCTCTTTGTGCTCCGATACTGGCATAAGTGGACCCGGAAGAAAAACCACCTGTTACCAGTGCAACGGCTGGAATAGTTAATAGATATGCAATCAATATCAAATCACCAGAATTTGATAGTAAGGCCGGTATAGGTCCAAATGGAATGTAAAATAGAATAGTGATCGAAGAGACCAGTGCCAGGACCGGGGCACCATTAAAGACCCAGGGAATGGCGTTTTCAGGGATAATATTCTCTTTTAACATCAATTTGAAAAAATCAAGGAATGGTTGTCTAATGGGAGGTCCTACTCGTGATTGCAGCATTGCAGCTAACTTTCGATCAATGCCCTTATAAAGCAGCCCTACCGCTATACCCAGTATAGCTATTATTAACACTGCAAATATTTTGAGAACAAAGATTATAACACTTCCTCCGCTCATCCCAATATCCTCCTGGTTTTTTCGATACTTAACTTTCTTAATTCTTCCCTGGTCAATACTTGCTTTTTATATGTATTAGATTCGACTAGAGTTACTCTATCCATACACCCAATACAAGGGTCAATAGAAGCAATAACGATAGGGATGTCTGCAACTTCCTGTCTTCTCAGCATTGGTAACCAGGACATTAAATTATTATACGTTGGTGCTCTAGCTTTCCACACTTCAGGGTTTTCAGAACCATTCAGTTTTACATAATGGATAACCTCGCCACGGGGAGCCTCATGCCTTCCTACTCCTTCACCTTTAGCTTTTTTTAATATTCCCAATAATTTAACAAGTTTCTCCTCTGACAATATTTCCCCTTCTGGCAAATTCTCTAAACATTGCTCTATAATTTGAACAGATTGAAATACTTCTAATATGCGAACAACAATACGATCATAAACATCGCCATTCGTTTCACCATTATAGGCATCTGGCATAATTGCTTTGATGTCTAAATCAGCGTAAGCTGAATAAGGTTGATCCTGTCTGACATCTTTATTTACTCCAGATGCTCTTGCAGTAGGCCCAACACTAGCCAAATGCAATGCCTCTTCGTAAGTCATTATTCCTACACCTTTTGTTCTTAAAGCAATGCTTGGATCTTTAAGGAATACATCTTCCAGCGTCTGGTATACATCTTTATAATATTGCAGAGTTTTTTTAATTCTGGGTATTTGTTGTTCAGATATATCTCTTCTAACCCCTCCTATCATGAACATTCCATAGTTTACCCTGTTACCTGTAAGTATTTCCAGTAAATCCATTACTTCTTCCCTTACTTTCCAGGAAAGATATAGCACTGAATTAAAACCTAACTCCTGTGCAGCTATGCCAGCCCACAAGATATGAGATTGGATTCTTTCTAATTCAGAAATAATAACCCGAATATATTCAGCTCTGGGTGGGACTTCAATACCAGCAGCATTTTCTACAGCCCGGCAAAAAGCAAATGGATGGGAAGCTGAGCATATTCCGCAAATTCTCTCAGCCAGATATATAATTTGAATTATATTCCTATTTCTCCCCATAAACTCAATACCTCGGTGGTTATCTCCGGGGGCTAGGTCTACTGATTGAATCCTTTCACCAGATATCTCAAAATTAAAAGTCATTGGTTCTGCCAACGACGGGTGTATTGGTCCAATAGGCACTTTATATGTAGATATACTCAATTACAATCACCTCAACTTTCCTTTGGAACAAGTTCGTCCAAGCCTTTTTGATCTTTTCGAAAAGGAAAAACATCTTTTGGAAAATCTTCCGGTAAAAATACATTATGCATTTCTGGAAGGCCTACAAATTCTACTCCCAGCATCTCTTTTGTTTCTCTCTCTGTAGTCTGAGCACCAGGAATTAAATCTGTAATGCTCTCAATAGATGAGTTTTCTCTTTCTAAGCTAACTTTTATATTAATTGAAATCTCTTTAAACTTTTCTCCATAAAAAAGAGAAAATAGATAGACAAGTTCTATTTTTTCCCCCGTATCATTCCCTGCAATAATGGCGATATGAGGATATTGTAGCTCCATTAATAACTTAACAGTATCTCTAAAGCTTTCTTTCTTTACTTCTAACCAGATGTTATTAAACTCTTCCTGCTTGACTCCTGCTTTCCTGGACTCAAGACGGCTATCTAAAATATTCTCTTTTAATCTTTCTTGTAAAAATGATAATAACTCCTTGGCATTAAGAAACTCCATATTATCACCTAAACCTTCTATTGTTTTATACACTAATTTCTTCTATTTTCTTTTCAATTTCTTCCCCTGTCGAACCCCTTAATCTTTCCAATTTTAACCAGGCTTTTAAAACACCGTTAATTATTGCCTCTGGTCTTATAGGACAGCCCGGCACATAAACATCAACAGGTATATGTTTGTCAACAGGTCCCACTATATTGTAAGAATCATAGAACACACCACCACTTGACCCACAAGTTCCTACTACTATAACAGCTTTAGGGTCGGGAACCTGTTCATATATCAATTTTAATCTGGGTAGCATTTTTCTGTTAACAGGTCCAGTTACCAATAATACATCAGCATGTTTTGGACTACCCACCAATTTTATTCCAAATCTTTCCACATCATACCTAGGTGTCAGTAAAGCAACTATTTCTATATCACAACCATTACATGACCCTGTATTTAAATGGAATACCCATAGAGAACGATCAAAATATTTATCTAATTTCATGGTATTAACTCACTCCAACTATAATAAAGATGATAGCCATAACCAGAATAATCCATCCACAGTAATCATTAATACTTCCGGTATGCAATTTTACAAGGGGCTTATAGTAATTTTTTAAAGCCTCGGTAAATCCCCAATATATATGACTTGCCCCGACATGAGAATCTTCCTTGCTTATTTCTGGGTTACCGGAAAGGAATGGTTTGGTTTGGTTTGTATTCTTCTTATACTTTTCTTCTCCCTTACTCCTTAACCATAGCACCCCAATTCCAACTATTACTGTAAATATTACCCATATTATTGCATTCCAATGGCCGCTTCCAGTTTCTAATAAACCAATATTCATATTTACATTCCTCCCAATATTGTTGCAGTATAACCAGCCTGATCAATCAAAGCCATCACTGCTGGATTAACAATGTATTTAACAATAATATCAGGAAATAGTCCAAAAAATACTATGATACAGGCAAGTGTAGCCATTGCAAAAACCATACTTTTAGGGACTTCCTGTATTGATTTATACTGTTCCATCTGAGGGCCTAAAAATGCACTATGAAAGACTTTTACAAAAGATGCCAGAGTAAGAATACTTACAAGCATTGCTATTATTGATAATAAAGGGTTAAACTGATAGACTGACTGGTAGATAATTAATTTAGAAGCAAACCCATTAAAAGGTGGTATACCGGCAATAGCTGCTGCACCTATAATAAAAAATATAGCTGTATAGGTCATATTATTAGCTAAACCACCCATTCTGTTTAAATCTCTGGTACCGGTTCTATAGAATAAAGATCCTGCCGTTAGAAATAACAACCCTTTATACACCGCATGGTTCATAATATGGAATATTCCACCTTCCATTGCTTTTATTCCAAAACTCTCCATTGCTATAGGGTTGGTCAAAACAGCCAGTCCTACTCCTACACCCAAAAGCATATAACCGGTCTGTGAAATTGCATGGTATGCCATTAGACGTTTAATATCTGTCTGTATAATAGCCATCGTAACACCTATAAACATAGAAAGCACACCCAATATAATAATAATCCATCCAATTGTTACTACGTTTAAGGTAACATTGTAAATGGAAAAAAGTATTCTAAAAAGAGCATACAGACTAGCTTGGCTGGCAGCAACTAAAACCATAGTAATTGCTGCAGGTGCTTCTGAATAAGCATCTGGTGTCCACATATGCATAGGAACTGATCCGGCTTTCATGGCCAGGACAGTTAACATAAGGATTAATGCTATCTTATCAAGTTGAGTAAATTGAATAGCTTTTGCAATTGCTGCTATATTTAAAACACCATACTGCCCATAGAATAATCCGATTGAAAATAATACCATTAATGCTGATACGGAGCTAACTATCATATATTTTAATCCAGCTTCAGCTGGTTCTCCCGAAATTGTACTCCGAAAAGCAATTAGCGATACAGAGGATATTGAAGCTATTTCAAAAAATACGAAAAAGTTGAATATGTCTCCAGTTAATTCCATTCCAAACATGCTGGTGGCTAATAAAAGTAACAATGTATAGTATTTATCCAAACCAGTCTGTTGTTCCATATAAGATTTTGAAAATATGGCTGCTAAAAAAGATACTACTGCAGTGATTAAACCCATAAATATTCCCATTGCATCGATTTGAAATATTATTCTGATAGGAATAGAATATCCGGATGGTAAAGTCAAATTTGTTCCGGAACCGCCGAAGACATACACCAACGGCCCGTTGGTTAATACCTGTCTAGCTATCAATATAACCAATATCAATGTCAATCCTAATACGAGAGATGTCAGCTGACTTATTAGCTTACGATTGAAACGGTTCAGTATTGGAATAATAAAAGCTGCCAAAAGAGGCAATGCGATTACCAGAGCAGGTGCATGTAAAAGAATACCGCTCATCCCTTTAGCCTCCTTATCTCATCAGTATTTAAGGTACCATACTTTTTATAAATTATCATCACAATGGAAAGAATTAGAGCTGTTGTAGCTACACCAATAACTATGCTTGTAAGGCATAAGGCTTGAGGTGTTGGTAAAGCCATTTTGACTCCTTCTGGAGCCTGTGTATAGATTGGAGCAACAGCTCCCTTTCGGTATCCAAGAGCAATTAAGAACAAGTTAACGCCACTTTCAATCAGTGTTAACCCAATGGCTATCTTAATCAAATTTTTTTTAAAAAGAAGGGAATAGATCCCTAATCCAATCAAGATTATTACTGAAACAAAAGGTAGATTTCCCATCATATCAATGTTTTTCCTCCTTATTCAGTGCTTCAGCTGCAGCAGACATGGTTAGAACTATTACACCTAATGCTGCTAATACTTCTAATCCTACTGCCATATTCATCAGTGCAATTGTTCCCCCTGTATTAAGATCGCCTGGGTTCACACCAATGGTCGCCGGTGAACCAAATAAACCGCCGCTATTTGACAAAAAATTGTAGAAAAACGTGACCCCTAATCCTAAAAAAGCAAAAGTAATAAACAAAAGTAATCCTGTACTTTCCAGGATAGAAAGTAAATCTTTCGATATAAAACTTTGAACCTTATCAGTGCCGTAGGTTACCAGTAGCAAAGCAAAGGCTGACGCCACTATTGCACCCCCCTGGAAACCACCCCCTGGTGAAAGGTGTCCATGTGCAATAACATAAAAACCGTAAACCATGATAAGACCATAGATAAAGTTTGTCATGGTCCTAACAATTTTTGACATTTCATCAATCATTTTACCACCTCCCTGAATAGTGCCACGATACCTATCACGGCAGTAAACAATACTGTTCCTTCTCCAAGGGTATCAAAGCCACGGTAATCAAAAACTATGGTAGTAACTACATTATTTGCCCCTGTTTCTGCTTGTGCATTTTTGATATAATAATCATCCATATCACTGAAAACTGGCTCACCAAAAGGTCTCATACCGACTGCGGCTAAAAGCATGAAAGATAGAAAAAAAATAAAAGCAATGACAAAGAATGTTTTCTTCATTTTCTCACTCCTCACTTCTTCGTAGCTCTGATGGCAAAGATATAAATTGCCATAGTTAAAGCAGCTCCGATTCCCGCTTCAGCTATTGCTACATCCGGTGCATGTAAAAGATAGTATTCCAGGGCTAAGAGCAAACTCGCCGCAGCTAATGCAATAACAGAAGATAGTAGATCACGCAAGTAGACTGCTAAAAATGCAGCAACAACCATAATAAACAATACAACAATATGAGCAATACTAACTAATGGACTCATTTCAAGTTAGCCTCCTTCAGTTCATCTATCACAGCTTGTTTAGGCATTACTCCGCTCCGATGAGCTGCCCTGGCAATGGCATGGGATCCGGTAGGGTTAGTAATAATAAGGCTGACCAAAGCTACCAATGTGTGTATAGATAGGACTCCAAACTTTGAATCACCAGTAGTTTTCCAAAAATAAAAACCAAAAATAATCACAGACAGGGAAGTAAAGATTGAACCAAAAGTGGTACATTTTGTGGTAGCATGCAATCTGGTATATACATCAGGAAATCTCAATAAGCCCACTGACCCAAGTCCACAAAAAAATACTCCAATTAATAAAAATATGATTAGAAAAATTGTTAGAATGATCAATTGTCCTTTCCCCTCCTCTCAAGATATTTTGCGATATATAGAGTAGCGACATATGACAATAAAGCGTATACAATAGCCACATCGATATAGATTATCTCCTCAAAGGCTGCACCAAACAATATCATTGCAGCAACTATGTAGGTATTTATTGTATCTAGAGCTACAACACGATCTGGAACAGTTGGGCCGGATATCAGCCGGAAAAGAGGCATTAAAATGAAGAATGCTATCAGTACGGCTGTTATCAAGAAAAGGCTTAATAACTGTGTCATTCTGTTATCCTCCTCACCCATGAAGGAAAAGTGCCACAAATATCTTCAGTAGAAGGTTTTAAATTAGTAACATTAATCCAATGAATGTAAAGATCATTATTGCTCTCGTCAATATCAACGCTGAGTGTTCCAGGTGTTAAGGTAATAGAATTGGCCAGCAGGGTTATGGCACCATCACTTTTTAATCCGGGAGATATCTTTACAATACCAGGATTAATCTTACCAGTTATAACCCGATAGGCAACATCTATATTCGCATGAGCCAGAGCTACTAAAAAAGGACCGAAAAAGTAAAACAAAAAGAGAATCCATTTCATGGGGTTTAAAAAATGATAGGATTTCTTTTGGAATAGTACCCTGGAAGCCATAGCAGCAACAATTATGGCAATTATTAAACCTGCAAAGATTTCATAATGACTCCAAAGCCTCAATACCTCTCCCTGGCTGGCTGTTAAGAGTAGATAAGCGATGAAACTTAAAACAAAAGTGATTAAAAAAGATATCATTACATCACCTCACAATGGGTCTTTTATTTATTATTTTTTAATTCACTATTTTCAGTCATGAATAATGAAGTTTATTATATTACTTAAAATAAAAAATATCTATTTATGGATTTTTATATTAACACTATATATTACAAAAAACTTTTATTCCTTCTCTAATTCCAAGCCTTCTTCTTTATTGTTTATTTACAAACTTCTCATTTGAATAGACATTACGGTAAAAAAATTTCATCTCAAGCACCATTTTAGCTATCTGGTTAAGTTTTTTTATTCTCTTTAAAAATTAAAAACTTTTTTTAAGATCAATTGAACAGCATTATATCAGAATGCAAATATTGATTAAACAATCCAAATAAACCTTTATTACTATCAAACTCTAAGGTTCTATCGTTTGGGAGATTGGGAATGTCTGTAGGAATGGTTATTCCATTATTGGAATGGTTTAACAGGTTTGTGCAATAAACATCAAGGCCTTTGTTTGACACATTTTCATTCTTTTTTAAATACTCATATAAGCATTCTTTTAGGCATTCTTTGAGAGAAATATTACTATTTATAATACTTCCTGTTCGTATTTCAAATACTTCGAAAGCATTAATAAGATTAACTGCCAGTGTTACTGATATAGGGTGTGCTATGAACAATGAGTATATTATTTTTTTCATATTTTTATTTTATATAGTATTTTTTGATGAAATTATTTTCATATTTTTTAAACACTGGTGCCGGGAGGGGGATTTGAACCCCCACAAGCATGAGCCTACCAGCCCCTCAAGCTGGCGCGTCTACCTATTCCGCCATCCCGGCATTTCATTTATAAAAAGCTATAAAATTATATTTATGTGTTAGAAGATTATCAGTATACTTTTTATAATTCAAACTCATTATAATTATCTTTATAATATAGTATTTGTACAAAGAACAAGTGTTTTAAAAATTATCTGTCTTACTTAAATATTAGATCTCTTCTCTTAAAGCAATTGTACTAACTTGTTATTCTCAGTTATTCCAGGTATTCGTCCTCTTTTAGCAACAGGATTGCCTTTCACTTCTTTGATATCAAGGGTCATATCGATAGGTGAAGCATCACTGATATAGCTTCCTACACCAAAAGCATCTACTGCTTCTTTGCTTAACAGCTCAATCCTTTCCGGTGTCACCCCTCCCGACACAAAAATCTTAACATAAGAATACCCTGCCAGATCTAAACGGGCTCGTATCTCTTTAACTAATGCAGGTGACACTCCTCCCCTTTCACTCGGGGTATCAAGACGAACACCTAAAAGGTTTTTACCCAGGGCGTCTGCTACTCTTAGCGACTCTTCTGCCTCATCTTTAAATGTATCAATCAATATAACTCTTTGAATATCAGGAGGGAAGCATTCATGGTATGCTTTTGCTGCTTTAACAGTATCTCCAATGATAATTATCACGGTATGTGGAATAGTGCCTTGAGGCTCCTGACCCATCAGTTTAGCTCCCAGAATACAGCTGGCTCCATCAACCCCACCGATAATAGCGGCTCTTTCCATAACCGGGGCTACTGCGGGGTGAATATGCCGTGAACCGAAACATATAATCTTTTTACCACGTGCAGCCTCACGACATTTACGGGCTGCAGTTGCCCATGCTGAACTGCTAGCCAGTATACCTAAAATTATCGTTTCATATACTCCAAATTCATTGTAGGGGCCCTGTATCCTCATTACTGTTTCTTTTGGCTGAAACAGTTCTCCTTCTGGTAATGACCAGAGCTTAATCTTTTTATTTTTAAGTAAATTAAAGGTCTCTTCAATACCAACAAAAACCCCTGGTTGCCGGGCAAATATCTCAGCAGTGACTTCAGTATTATCTAGTTTTAGATAATTTAGGACTTCTAATGCACGGATAAAATAAATATCAGTTGTCAACCCTTTTTCAATCTCTTCGTGGTTGGCAGAGAATAATTTTCGTTCAGGATCAACCTGGTAATTCTTTACTTCTTCAGTAGTATACATTTTTTTATCTATAAAAAATTGTTCCACTTTAGTTCCTGGATTATTTCGTATTTAAATGATACTCATCAGTATAGATGATACCATAAATAAAACAGCAATAGCAGTTGTTAGTCTAAGTAAGAATACTTCCTTTCCCTTTCTACCTCTATGTTCAGCAAAAGTACCACCCCCAAAGATACCTCCACCTGAGCTAACTTTTCTGGATTGAAATAATACTACAGCAATTAAAGCTACACTCAATATGATCTGTATAACCATTAACCATGTGGGCATTGTTTTTTCTCCTTTAACAAATTAATTGCTATTATCTTTTATAATCAAAATACTATTTTTGAATAATAGTTTTTGTTTTGTCGTAGCTATATCCATGATAATCCAAATAAAATTGTGCCGCTTAGCAACGGCATGCTCATGAATGATAACACATTTATTACTCTGCTTCAAGATAGTAATTTAATTAATTTAAAAATATCTTTACAGGTTTTTAAATTTTATTAGTTTGGAGAATGTTAGAGCATTCAGGCTAGCCCCTCCAACCAATGCTCCATCTATATCAGACTCAGCCATTAATGGTTTTATATTATCCTGATTGACACTCCCCCCATACAAAATCCTAATCTGTTGGGAAACTGTTTCGCTATACTTTTTCCCAATCAGGTTACGAATATATTTAATCATTTCATTGGCATCCTGAGAGGTTGCTGACTTACCAGTGCCTATTGCCCAGATAGGTTCATAAGCAAATACTACATTGATTATTTGTTCAATATTTAGTACAGCAAAAATTGCTTCTAACTCCTCTCTCACTACCTCCTGAGCTTTACCTGCCTCTTTATCAGATAGTTTTTCGCCAACACAGATAATTGGTTTTATTCCGAAGTTTAATGATTGTTGGACTTTTTTGGCAACCATTGAAGAACTCTCCTGGAACATTTCTCTTCTTTCGGAATGTCCCAATATAACATAATTACAACCGATGTTTTGTAACATTCTGGCTGATATTTCCCCGGTATAGGCACCATCGTTCATACAGCACATATTCTGTGCTCCTAATATAATATTGGTATCCTGTATCAGCTCTCTCGCAGCCCACAAAGAAGTAAAGGGTGGGCAAATAACTACTTCTGTTTCCGTGAAATCATTAACAAAATCTATCAATTCTTTTATCAAAGGAATGCTCTCAGTAACAGTCTTGTTCATCTTCCAATTACCTGCAATTAATGGCTTTCGCATCTGAACTCTCCTTGGTGAAATTATTTTTAAAACCCCGCCTTGTCAGCGAGGTTTTATTTTAAAAAAATTTAATCTAAGTTTATAGTACAAATAATACAAAAAAGTATTATCTGAAAATAATATAAAACATTATTTTGCTATATATTTTATCAGATCAACAATTCTACAGGAATAGCCCCATTCATTATCATACCATGATACAATTTTAACCATGTCTCCACCAACTACCATAGTAGAAAGGCCGTCAACTATAGAAGAAAATGGATTTCCGTTATAGTCAATAGAAACCAATGGAAGCTCATTGTAATCTAAAATACCTTTGAGGCGATTTTCGGCAGCTTCCTTTAATGAGTGATTGACCTGTTCTACTGTAACCTCTCTTTTCAGCCAGACTGTCAGATCTACTACTGAAACATTTGAAGTAGGTACTCTAAAGGCCATTCCATTAAGCTTTCCTTTTAATTCGGGAATAACCTGAGTAACCGCCTTAGCTGCTCCGGTTGTAGTTGGCACCATAGAAAGCGCTGCTGCCCTAGCACGCCTTAAATCACTTTTATGTGGAGTATCTAATAACATCTGGTCTGAAGTATATGCATGGATAGTCGACATTATTCCCTTTTCAACACCAAACGAATCATGGAGTACTTTTATTATTGGTGCAAGGCAATTTGTTGTACAGGATGCATTTGAAATTATGTGGTGCTCTGAGTCAATATAATCTTTTTCATTAACTCCCAAAACTATAGTAATGTCTTCTCCTTTGGCGGGAGCAGTAATGATAACTTTTTTAGCTCCAGCAATCAAATGTTTACTGGCACTTTCTCTATCTCTAAATAATCCTGTTGCCTCAATTACTATTTCAACCCCCAGGTCTTTCCAGGGTAAATCTGATGGTTCTTTTATTTTCAATACTTTTATTTCTCTTCCGGCAACTTTGATTATATCATCATTGACTTCAACTTCTTCTTTTAATACTCCGTGTATTGAATCATACTTCAACAGATGTGCCAGGGTTTTAGCATCAGTAACATCGTTAACAGCCACAAAATCGATATTTTTATCCTTTAGAGCTGCCCGCAATACATTTCTACCGATCCTACCAAACCCATTAATTCCAATTCTAATACCCATATTTCCTCCTTTTTGTTCATGCAATTATTATAGCATGACTATAGAACTATATTAAGCTAATATTTTCAGTATATCTTCCGTAAATTTGCGGAAGGTATATTCATAATTATACGATACTTGGCAACTGTCCTTCGGGCAATCCTTATTTCTTCTTTTTCCTTTAATAACTCAACTATTTTCTGATCTGAAAGAGGTTTGCAGGAATCCTCTTTTTCTAAGTAATTTCTTATTAGATTCTTTATTTTTTCAACAGAGATAACTTCTTTGTTGTCCTGCTGCAGCCCTGTTGAAAAAAAATACTTGAAATTATACATACCCCTCGGTAATTGAATTCTTTTTGACTTAATAGCCCGGGAAATTGTTGATTTATTCAAATTCAAGGAATCAGCTACATTTTCTAAGGATAAAGGCTTTAGATATGCCACGCCTTTTTCAATAAAATCTTGCTGGTATTCAATTATAAACCTGGTTATATTAATAATAGTATTTCTTCTTTGTTCTAAGCACTTCAAAATCCATTGTGCTGAATCAATTTTTTTATTCAAATATCTCAGAGTTGTCTTTACTTCTAACCATTTTTTTTGAGAAATTGGATCTTGATTTTTAATCTTTTCTAACAGCTTATAGTCTGCCAGCATTTTTTCGTATAATAAATTTGTTTTAATTTTTGGGAAAAGACTATAATTCTCTAATATTTCGTATTGATCATTAATCTTTTTCACAATAATGTCCGGTACCAAAAAGCCTATCTCTCTATCCTGCACAAAAGCCCTGCCCGGCTTTGGATTAAAGTATTTTTTAATAATATCAAGTAAATGTTGTATTTCCTGATATGGTATATGCAAGTCCTTACTGATACCTTTAAAATCTTTTTTTGATAGTTTATCCAGATGAAATAGTATTATATTCTTAAGATATTTTTTTTCAGGTAGTTTCAGATATTTTAGTTGAAGCAATAAGCATTCTTTTAAATCTCTGGCTGCCATACCTGGTATTGAACAATTTTGAATCATGGCTAAAACCAGCCTTACTTTCTTTTCTGTTACATTCAAATCCCGGGCTGCTTCACGGCAACTAATTGTTAAATAACCGTTGCAATCGATATTCCCAATCAAATACTCACCTATTTTTAATTCCAGATCATCTTCGGCAATTATCTTAAAATTTAATAAAAGAGATTCAGATAAGCATATCTTATTTAAATCTTCGCATACAGGCTCTATCTCCCTTTCTTTCTGAACAACATTTCTATTGTTAGCAACATTTTTTTGGTCAACAAAATACTCTATTAGAGCATTGCCATCTTGTTGATTTAAATCTATCTCCAATTCTTTATTGTCAGATTCCGGGTATTCATCTTGACCAGTATACACTTCTAAAACCGGGTTTTCTTGAGCTTCTTTTTCTAGCCACCCCTTTAGCTCAATATTATTCATCTGCAATATCTTTATAGACTGATACATCTGAGGGGAAAGCTGTAAGGTTTGTTTTTGTTTTATAAGTAAATTTTGTTTCATCAAATTTTATCCTGTCGAATTATGAAAACATTTTTCAACATCTCAACAAAAATTATTTATTTACAACAATATTTACAATATGCCTTTCCAGGATAGTAATTTTTTGTTTAATTCCTTTTTAAAATTTCTTTAACAGTTTTTAAAAAACTTATATTAATTTCACAATATTTTACCATTAATTATTAATTATTCAAAAACTATAAAGCTCTTTTCTAAAGATATGGTTTAAATATTTATTCTTCACATACTGATGCTGATAAATAATTTTGAGCTATCTGTTCAATTTTCTTTAGTCGGTGAAAAACACCAGATTTTGTTATTCCACCACCCAGGATCTCAGCAAGCTCCTGTATGCTCGCATAAGGATGATCCAGACGTACTTTAGCCACATTCTTTAAATTGGGGGATAGCTTTTTTAAACCTATATTTTTTGTTATTATGTCAATATAAAGCAATTGTTTGGAAGCAGAAGCTATTGTTTTATCCAGGTTGGCTGTTTCACAATTTACTAATCTGTTTACAGTATTTAAAATATCTTTTCTAGCAATAATATCTTGAAGGTTTAACAGTGCTCTCTGTACTCCTAAAAAACCTAAAAAATCAAATATTTCTTCGCTTTTTTTTAAATAAACGGTCCATTTCTTTTGCCAGAAACTTGTTTTTGCGGAAAACGAAAAGTCATGTAAAATACCCTCTATTACCTGTGCCACCTTTTTTGAAGGACATGATATCTCCAGGTGGTACATCCTCTCAGGATCATTTACAAATCCACCAGCTAAAAAAGCTCCTCGTAAAAAAGATTTATTAGAAATATCTTTTATTGCCTGACTTTTTTCTTCTTCTGATAAAGTACTTCTAATTAATTTACCATATTTATCGGGGATTAAATTGAATTTATTTATAATATAGTCAATCTTTTTTTTATCATTAACAATTATAAGATATGTCTTCTTTTTATTATTCTTTTTAATTATTTCTATCTTGGCTTCATAGCAGAGAGTTCGTTTCACTAAAAAATAAACTACTTTAATCATAGATGGATTATCGATTGCTATTGATAGTTTGCCTTTGGAATCTATCTTGCCATTCATCATAATAAATGCTAATAGCTCGCTATTTTGCTCACAATCTTTAGATGGGATTATACGAGCCAGTTCTTGTTTAACCAGTGCTGAATAATACAATCACTTCTTCTCCTTGTATATATTCTCCATTATCATTTTTGCTAATTTTTCAGAATTGTGCCGGGCAAAATTATATTCTGACAAAAGTTCTTGTTTTAATATTTTTGTCTTTTTTTCAAAATAAAGAGGTAGATCATCTTTAACTATAAAGGCACCCTCTTTTTTATACCTCTCTGCTACCTGTTTGCTTAGCCTTTGATTATTAAGCAAAACAAAATCTAAGCAATTATAAGACAAGAATTTTATAATCTCTCTCACATGCATTGTAGCGGTATAGTTGTCAGTCTCTCCTGGTTGAGTCATAACATTACATATATATACTTTTAGTGCTGCAGATTGACAAATGGCTTCCGGGATATTCTTTACCAGTAAATTACATATCACACTTGTATAGAGGCTACCGGGCCCGAGAATAATAATGTCAGCGGTTTGGATTGCTTGAATTGTTTCCGGCAATGGCAGTACATTAGCAGGTTCTATATAAATAGTATCAATTCTCTCTTTATTCTGAGAAAATTTATCTTCACCTTTGATCAGTTCATTATTTTTTAATCTGGCACAAAGAGTAACATTGTCTGTTGATGCAGGGAGCACCTTGCCTCTAATAGCAAGTATCTCGCTCGACTTTTCAATAGCTTTGGAAAAATCCCCGCTTACCTCTGACATTGCAGTTATAAACAGATTCCCAAAGCTATGCCCCTGTAAACTCCCATTGCTAAACCTATGCTGGAATAGTTTTTTCATTAATAGTTCTTCAGTTGAAAGAGCTACCAGGCAGTTTCTTATATCACCAGGTGGTAAAACGCCTAATTCGTCTCTTAATCTACCGGAACTGCCACCACTATCAAAAGCAGTTACTATAGCGGTAATGTTACTGGTATGTGTTTTTAAACCTCTCAACAGTGTATAAAGGCCAGTACCACCGCCAATCACTACGATTCGTGGGCCTTTTTGTAATTTTCTTTGTTCATAGATAATTTCAGGTACTAAATTAACTTTTTTAGGAATAAAATATTTTAAGATTGATCGGTTTATATTAGAAATACCTAAAATAATTAGTATGGAACCTAGAGCTATTAAGATTACACCGGAAAAATGTGGAGCTATTTGATAATAAATAAATAGATTTTTTATTTGGTTTTTTATCCATAAAAATCTGGTGAGATCGATAAGGTATATTAAGCCAACTGCCATAAACACTATGCCTAATAATACCAGGAGTAAAAAACGTTTTACTCTCATTCCTGGATAAAACCATTTCAATAACGGCTTTAATTGTTGATCTTTCTTAAACATTTTTATACTTTACAACTTCTCTTTAAGTATTCTTTCTTCCTTTCTGATATCCCTATGCCTTATAAAGACAACATAATTTTTCGACTTTAGTAATTGACCTAACTCATTTGCTATAAAAACTGAACGGTGTCTACCTCCTGTACAACCTATAGCAATAGACAGATAGCTTTTGCCCTCTTTTATATAGTAAGGTATGAGAAAATCAATTATAGAAAAAAATTTTTTAATTGTTTGTTCTGTTACTGGAAATTGTTGAAAAAATTTTTTAATCTTTTCATCTTTGCCTGATAATTCGCTTAATTCACTGTCATAAAAGGGATTAGGAAGAAATCTGGCATCAAACACTATATCAACATCTATTGGCATACCATATTTATACCCGAAAGATATTATATTAATCTGTAAATTGTGTGCCTTATCTTTTTGAAAATATTTTCTAATTTCAATATTAAGCTGTTTAGGCTCTAAGTCAGATGTATCTATAATTATACTTGCCCTGGATTTTAATTCATTCAGTTTCCTTCTTTCTTCCTGAATACTATTTAAAATACTATGAGAAGATTGTAGAGGGTGTCTTCTCCTTGTTTCCCCGAACCTTCTAACAAGAATTTCATCCCTTGCCTCCAGGAACAATATCTCGGGAAAAATGTCCATAGACTCCAGATCTTTTAAAGATTGGTCCAATGTCTGTAGAAATATTTCTCCTCTTATATCTACTACCAGAGCAATTTTTAATAATTTCGCCTGAGATTTCAAATATAACTCAGAAAATTTAGGAATTAGCTGTGGAGGTAAATTATCTATACAGAAATAATCCATATCTTCAAAGACCTTGACTGCAACGCTTTTCCCAGCCCCGGATAATCCACTGATAATAATAAATCTAAGGTTTTTCATAATACCCTCATAATAAGCTTACATCTTATTGGGGGCTTGAATGCCCAATAAGAAGAGAGCATTTTCTAAAACTATTTTAACGGAATAGACCAAATAAAGACGGGCTTCAGAGAGTTTTTTCTCAGAACAGATAATTCTATGTTCTGTATAATATTTGTGAAATAGACTTGCTAATTCATGTAAATATACTGCAACCAGATATGGTTTACGCTGTAGGGCGCTTCTCTCCACTATTTTTTTAAAATTTATTAATTTTTTAATAATCTCCAGCTCTTCTTCTTTGTCAAGTAATTCGAGATTAACATTATTTCTGCTTTTCTTATCTAAAATTATATCACTTGTCACACCCTTTTTTATTATACTGCATATACGAGCATAAGCATATTGAATATAAAAAACAGGATTTTCCAGTGATTGAGATTTGGCAATATCTAAATCAAATTCGGTGTGACTGTCATGGCTATACATCAAAAAGAAATATCTTGCAACATCTTTTCCAACTTCTTCCACTAATTCTTTTAAAGTTATAAATTGGCCACCCCTGGTACTCATGCCAACAGCTTTTCCTGCCTTAACCAATGTGACAAATTGTACTAACAGTACTTCAAATGAGTCTTCGGGATAACCGAGTGCCCGAATAGCTGCTTTCATCCTGTTAATATAGCCATGGTGGTCTGAACCCCATATGTCAATCAGAGCATTAAACCCTCTCTTATATTTGTCGTCATGGTAGGCTATATCTGAAGAAAAATAGGTAGCCTCTCCATTAGCCTTTATCACTACCCGATCCTTCTCATCACCAAAATCAGTTGACTTAAACCATAAGGCTCCATTACTTGAATACAAATATCCTTCCTGTTCTAAATCATCGATAACCGGCTGTACCTTATTTTGGGCAAAAAGAGATTCTTCGCTAAACCAATTGTCAAATTCTACCCCGAATATAGTTAAATCCTGTCTGATATCCTGCAAAATCCTCTGTTTAGAATAAGTTTTAAAAAAGTCGAGTGTTGTAGAATCATCTTTGCCCACAAAATCTGATTGATATTTTTCTCTAATATCTTTTGCCAGAGAAACAATATAATCTCCCTGATACCCATTTTCCGGGAATTCAACATCTTCACCTGATAATTGTCTATAACGTATTAAGACTGATTGTCCAAGTATATCTATCTGTTTTCCATGATCATTTATATAATACTCTGTAGAAACCTGATAACCGGCTGCCCTTAGTATCCTGGACAATGAATCGCCAACTACAGCACATTTTCCATGTCCCACATGTAGTGGTCCTGTAGGGTTAACGCTAACATATTCAATCAGTATTTTTTCACCTTTACCTGCTTCAGAATTTCCAAACTTACTTGTTTCAGAGATAATTTCATGCAACACATTGTACAATAAATCTCTTTTAAAAAAGAAATTTATGAACCCCGGTCCTGCTATTTCAACTTTATCAAAGACATCCTTATTGTTTTTTTCTATTTCTTCAATTATATATTGAGCAATCGTCCTCGCATTATCGGATAAAACTCCAGATAATTGTAGTGCTATATTAGTAGAAAGGTGCCCATGGGCAGGATTTTTTGGGGTAGTGAAAATTATTGCTGGAATATCTTTAATCTCAATTTCTTTCTTTTTAGTATATTGGAGAATAGAATCTTTAATGATCTTCTTTAAATTTTGGTCTTCAGTTCTGTTAAACAATTCAGTACTTCCTCTCTTGTTTCATTGTATAGCCGGGCACATGGTAAGGATTACAATAATAATGGAGCGCCCGAGAAGAGTCGAACTTCCAACACGAGGCTTAGGAAGCCTCTGCTCTATCCATTGAGCTACGGGCGCTTGGAACGAAAATATTATATTTATATTATAAAAAAAATTGCTCTAAAAATATATGTGCTTGCATGAGTAATTACAGTATATTGCTCCTACTTTACAATAACAAATTGTTTTTTAAGAAATAACAAATATTTATTTCGTCAATCATTTTAACATAAAATATATTGATTAACAATTTGCTAATAAGTTATTTTCATAGAAATAATTAATTTCTTTTAATCTTTTAATATCTCATACTGTTGGCATGTATGTAAATCTAATAAAGATGACATGCTACAAAATGCTTCGCCTCTACTTCTTTTAGTACAGGCTCCACTTTTGAGCAGATATCCATGACTTGTGGGCATCTTGGATGAAAACGGCAGCCTGATGGCGGATTAGCAGGACTTGGGACATCTCCCTGTAACAAAACTCGTTTTCTTTTAAAATCCGGGTTTGGAACAGGTACAGCAGAAACTAATGCCTGAGCATATGGATGCAAAGTATTATTAAAAAATCTATCCTTTGGTGCAATCTCCACAATTTTGCCTAAATACATAACAGCAACCCGATCACTAATATATTTAATCACACTTAAATCATGCGCTATGAACAGGTAAGTGAGGTTAAATTCCTTTTGTAATTCCTTAAACAAATTAATTATTTGTGAACGGATCGATACATCTAATGCCGATACGGCTTCATCGCATATAATCAGTTTAGGGTTCAATGCCAAAGCCCGGGCAATACCTACTCTCTGTCTTTGACCTCCGCTGAATTCATGTGGAAAACGATCCATATAAGTTGATGGTATCCCCACTCTTTCCAATAATTCACTTACTTTTTTCATCCTTATTTTTTTGTCATAAAGACCGTGTGTGACCAGTCCCTCTGCTATGATATTTTTTATCTTCATTCGAGGATCTAAAGAACTATAGGGATCCTGAAATATAATCTGCAAATCTTTCCTGTATATTCTCATCTTCTTTTTATTTATTTTAGCAATATTTTCACCCTGAAAAATAATTTCTCCAGAAGTAGGCTCTTCCAGACGTAGAATAGCCTGGGCAGTAGTCGATTTACCACAACCCGATTCTCCTACCAATCCCAGAGTCTCTCCATTATATATATCAAAACTAATATTATCTACTGCTTTAACCCAGCCTACTGTTCTTTTAAAAACACCCTTTTTTATCGGAAAATATTTTACTAAATTTTTCACTGATACCAGACGGTTATTCAACTACTGTCAACCTCCTGCTAAAAGCCATCCTATCTTCTTCCTCTCTCACTCTATCCACATGCCAGCAGCGGACCATATGGTTGGCTTCCACTTTTTCCAACAATGGCTCTTCTTTTTTACATTTCTCTGTTGCAAAGACACAGCGTGGATGAAATTTGCAGCCTGAGGGAAAGTTTAGTGGATCAGGAACTATACCGGGAATTGACTCTAATTTTTCTAAATCTAAATCTAATCTTGGTATAGAGGTAAGCAAGCCGAAAGTATAAGGATGTAATGGGGAAAAGAATAATGACCGTGTATCAGCATATTCCATTATCTTACCTGCATACATTACCGCAATTCGGTCAGCTATTTCTGCTATAACTCCCAGATCATGTGTTATCATAATTAATGAACTATTGAATTGTTGTAAGAGGTTTTTCATTAAATCTAATATCTGTGCTTGAATAGTAACATCCAAAGAGGTTGTTGGCTCATCTGCAATCAGTAAAGATGGATTGCAGGCCAGAGCCATGGCTATCATCGCCCTTTGCCTCATCCCTCCACTTAACTGATGGGGATATTCATCAACACGCTGTTGTGGTATTGGAATCCCGACTTTTTCTAAAAGTTCAATTGCTTTCCTCTTTGCTTCCCTGTTATTCATCTTGCAATGTATTTTTAAAGATTCAGATATTTGATAACCAATGGTAAAAACAGGATTTAAAGAAGTCATGGGTTCCTGGAAAATCATTGCTATCTCTTTTCCTCTAATTCTCCGCATCTCGTTATCATTTTTTTTAAGAAGGTCATCCCCTTTGAATATAATTTGCCCTTCTACTGTTTTCCCAGGATAGTCCAATAATCTGAGTATGGAAAAAGCTGTAATACTTTTACCACAACCCGATTCTCCCACTAATCCCAGAGTCTCTCCCTGATATATCTCAAAATCTACTCCATCAACTGCTTTTACAACACCATTTTCAGTAAAAAAATATGTTCTCAGGCTCTTTACCTGTAGAACCTTCTCTTTTCTTTCTTCTATTTTCACAACTCACCTCTTAGCCGTGGATCTAAAATATCTCTGAGGGTATCCCCGACAAGGTTCCAGGAAAGAACAAATAAAACGATGAATATTCCCGGGAAAAATACTGCATACCAGTATTCCCCGGCTTTTCCTGGTGAACCAATGATCCAATTTCGTGCAAAACTAACCATCTGTCCCCAGTCTGCATATCCCAACGGAGCTCCTACTCCTAAAAAACTTAAGGCTGCCGCAGTAACAACCATGGAACCAATATTCATACTTGCCTGAACTAATACCGGGAAAATAGTGTTGGGCAATAGATGGAATATAATTATACGTAAGTCCTTTACTCCCAATGCTTTGGCTGCTGTAACATATACTTCTTCTTTAGCACACAAAATACTCGCCCTTATAACTCTAGCATACCCCATCCAACCAAAAGCAATGAGTGCTATCATCACTTTATCGAGTCCTCTACCTAAAATCGTAGTAAGCACCATAGCAGCAACTAAAAAAGGAATAGATAAAAAAATATCTGTTATTCTCATAAGCAATTCATCTACCCAATTACCGAAATAAGCTGCTAAAGAACCCCCGATAATCCCTATTAGCATAGAGAAGACAACTGTAACAATTCCTACACGGAAAGCAGTTCTGGTACCCCAGATCATTCCATAGAATATATCATAACCACCCTGTGCTGTGCCGAATATTGCATGCTCTCTTGTCACCGGTTTTCCCAGACTTTCATAGACAAACCTCATATCGTCTGTAATGGTAAATCCAGGTGGTTGTGGCTCTATATCCCATGACATACGCGGAATCTGATATGGATCCGGGAACAAGGGCGGTGCTATATATGGTGCGAAAATAGCTATCAGGATAAAGATTGCAAGCAGCAATAAGCCCATTAAAGATGTTGGGTTACTCAACAATTTTCTAATTATTCTGTTCATCCTGGTATTACTCCAATCTTACCCTTGGATCTATTAAGGCATAGGAGATATCTACAATCAGATTACCAATGACCATCATAAAGGCGAACAGCAGAGCAAACCCAATGACTGACCCATAATCTAATTGCTGGGCAGAAGAGGCTGCCCAAAATCCTAACCCTGGATAGGTAAATACTGTTTCAGTAATAACCACTCCTCCCAGCATCTCAATGATCATCATTCCTGCTACCGTTACTACTGGAATTAGAGCATTTTTTTGAGCATGCTGATGTATTACCTTTTTTTCTTCAACTCCTTTAGCGCGGGCAGTACGAATATAGTCCTTTCTTAAGGTATCCAACATGCTGGACCGGGTAATTCTCAGTAAATAAGCCCAGGAAATATAAGAAAGAGTGATAACCGGGCCGATCAAATGTTTTATTGCATCCCAGAATATATCCAGACGCCCATTTAGAATTGCATCAATTGTAATAAAATATGTAAAATTCTTAAAATCATCTCCTGTATAAACAATATACTGTGCCCAGGTACTTAGCCTTCCGGGTGGCAGCCAGCCCAATATTCCATAAAATATAAATAAGACCAGTAGTCCAAAAATAAAAGTGGGTAATGACCAGCCAATTATAGCGGTAACCCTGATAGCCTGGTCTAGCAGATCATTGTGGTGGACCGCAGAGATAACCCCTAACCATATCCCAACCAGAATCACAGGGATAATTGAATAAAAGACAAGCTCCATAGTAGCAGGAAGGCGTTGTTTAATAGCTTCCCAAACCGGCTGATTAGCGGTTGGTGACCATCCGAAGTCAAATTTTAACAATGATTTTACCCAGTATAAATAACCAGATGGAAAGGGATCATCGAGGTGGTATTTGTCGATTAATCTTTGTGCAGCCTGAGGGTTTTTTAGCACACTGGGATTATTAATATATGTTGCCAATCTTTCCATTGGGCTCAGCAAAGAAAATAAGCCAAATATTAAAAAAGTTACTCCAAAAAGTATTAAAGGTAGTATTAATAATCGTCTAATAATGTAAGATAGCATCTCTTCTTTCCTTATTAAATTTTCTATTTATCCCTAATTTTAAATAGAGATATGGTAAAACATTGAAAGGATGGATAAATATGCGATTATAGAATAAAGACATTTTGGAGTGGAAATTTTTACTAATCTCCACTCCATTCTTTATATTTCGACAACTGTACTAAATTATAAAATTAATTTTAATCTATATTCTCTATTATTCTTTGTAGATATAGAAGTAGTCAGCACCTTCTGGTAAACCCGATATTACAGGATTAAAGTACCAACCCTTGACCCAGTCTCTCTGAACATGAATCCCTATAGGCTGATAGAGGTACAATGACACTGCCTGTTCATGGGCTATTTTAGTCAGTTCTTCATAAATGGCTTTCTGCTCAAGTGGATCAATAGATTTAAGGGCTTTTTCTATAAGAGGATCTACATTTTCTTTTGCCCAATCAATATATGGTTTACCATAAAAACCACTATATGTTCCATTGGTGCCCAGATATGTAGGGGCCCAGTTGTGTGGATGGGGATAATCTGCCAGCCATCCAATAGTGAACATAGGAAGTTGTTCTGCCAGGAATTGTTTCAGATATGAAGACCACTGTATACCTACCGGGGTGAGCTCAAACTTGGGATTAACAATTTTGGCATAAGTTGAGAGCATATCACAGACAGCTTTACGGACATCGTTACCTTCATTATAGAAGATATTAAACTTACATCCTTTTTCCCATAACTCTCCATCCCAGGCTAACTTGAATTCTTCTTTTGCTTTTTCAATATCAAACTGATAATAGAGTTCATCATCTTCGGTGTATCCATATAGTGGTTCGGGGAATGGACCAGGATTACGTATTCCCTGTCCCTGTGCTGTTTTTTCTATAAATATATCATATGGGAAAAGATAGGAAAAGCCTCTTCGAACATGTATGTCAGAGAAGAAATTCGCCGGGATGCCCTCTCCGTCTAACTTTCCGCTTCCCAGATTAGCATTACCTTCTGCATTTAATTCCCATGGCATATTAGTAACCACATTGGTCAATGTGGGAAGCCCTGTTATAAGCTCCACACCCTCCATGGTTTCCACTTCTTTTATATTAGTTACCGGTACATATATTATGTCAGCATCTCCCCTTTGCAACATCAGCTTTCTGGTAGTCCATTCATTGATATATTGATAGACTACTTCTTTTAATTTTGCTGAACCTCTCCAATGATCATCAAATCTCTCAAGTAGCAGTGTTTCTTCTGGAACCCATTTTACAAGCACAAAAGGCCCTGTTCCACAGGCAACACTATAGAGGGGATCCTCTTCGTTTTGCGGGTCATGGTAGTCCCACCAGGTGTCAGCCTTTCCGTCCCAGGCACCCTGTTCAATAGACCATTCTTTGTTAATGATAGAAGACCATCCACCACCATGTGCCAGGATGTTTAAAAATGGGGAGTAGGGTTGTGCCAGGTGAAATACAATATTATCTCCTTTTACCTCTACTGCTTTATCTATATAATCTGTAAATACTTTTACCATGACATCTCTATATTCCGGTAAAATTACTCCATCTGCAAACATATCTGAATAATTCTCTACACCAGCTAATTCAACAGCAAGTTCTTCTATGCTCTCAACTCCTAAAAGTGGCTCCAGTATCATCCACATTGGACCACCTGCCCGGTCAAATATCATACCCCTTTTAAAACTGTACTCCACATCTTCAAGAGTTAGGATAGCACCATTGTGAAATTTTACTCCTTTTCTGATAGGAAAGGTATATGTTAATCCATCTTCTGAAATTAATCCATTGTCTGCTGAAGGCACCTCGGTAGATAACATCGGTACAAAATTCTCTATACTTTCTCCATCATAGGCTATAAGGTTGTCATAAATCTGGAATATAATTTCACCACTGGCAGTATCGTAACTCCAATGTGGGTCAATAGTTTCAGGGCCACCTATAGTAGCATATACGATTCTTTCTGGATTAGGAACCTGAGCATAAGTCACTGTCCCTATACTGAAAATTAACAAAAGTACAAAAATAATTGGCAATATTTGCTTACTTCTCAAATTTTCTTCCTCCTTCCATTTTTCATTAACTTTGGGTAATTCAAGTCAATTACTATTAACCATAAATAGCAATTAATTATATTTAATTCCTTAATAACCACCCCCTACCTTATTTTTTGACTCTATTTTTCAAACAACTTTAAACTTTTCAACTAATTTCATTAAGCAGTAATAAAATAAAACCCCCTAGGTCCTTGAAAATATTCTTTGTTTCAAGGACCCCTAGGAGGAAGTAAGTTTTTGTTGATTACTCAAGTATATACCTGAGGCTTTATTGAATACTAGGCTTAATATTACATGTCCTCAGGAAATTTCGGTCAAAAGACACTTTCCTCCTGGGAACTGTTAATCTTTTTAAGCATATTGGTTATTTTTCCATTGTTTCTAATGAATATCCAAAGCTAAACAGGGTTTTTAAAGTAATTTTTAATTTAAACAAATATATAAGTTTTATATTTAATTTTCGATACACTAAATATAGGCAAGGAATTACTTATATTTTAATATATTCACTATATCATAACCTGTTGTCCAGTGGCAAGCTTGACACCTTTTAACAGATTATCCAGCTCTTCTCCTTCTAATGTTTCTTTCTCTAATAAATTTTTTGCTATTTTCTTGAGTTCACTATTGTTCTTAATTAAAATATCTTTTGCTCTCTTGTAAGCAGTTTCTATAATTTTTTCCACTTCTTTATCAATCTGAAAAGCAACTTCTTCACTATAGTTCCTGTTTTCGGCAATATCTCTGCCCAGAAACACCTGTTGCTCTTTTTTGCCCAGTGTCATCGGGCCAATGGTATCACTCATTCCGAATTCGGTTACCATCTGTCGGGCTATTTTAGTTGCCCTTTCCAGATCATTCTGTGCTCCTGTGGTAACATCTTCAAAAGTAATTTCTTCTGCAACTCTGCCAGCCAAAAGAACACTTAACCTTTCCATCAATTCAGACCTGCTGACCAGATAACGATCTTCAGTGGGAAGTTGTAGTGTATAACCAAGTGCAGCACTTCCCCGTGGGATAATAGAAACCTTATGAACTGGGTCACAGTTTGGAAGCAACTTTGCTACCAGGGCATGTCCTGATTCATGGTATGCCACTATCTCTTTTTCTCTCTCATTCATAATCCTACTTTTTTTCTCAGGACCGGCAATTACTCTATCAATAGATGCTTCAAAGTCTTCCATATCTACCTGTTTTTTACCTTTACGTGAGGCTAGCAATGCCGCTTCGTTGACTAAATTAGCCAAATCTGAACCAACAAAACCAGGAGTCCTTCTTGCTAAAACTTTTAGATCAACATCTTCTGCTAAAGGCTTTCCTTTAGCATGAACATTTAATATCTGTTCACGTCCAATTATATCAGGACGATCAACTACTATTCTTCTATCAAAACGTCCCGGTCTGAGAAGAGCTGGATCTAATATATCAGGCCTATTGGTAGCGGCAATAAGAATGACACCCGTGTTTTGGTCAAATCCATCCATCTCTACCAATAATTGATTTAAAGTCTGTTCTCTCTCGTCATGTCCGCCACCAAGGCCAGCACCTCTATGGCGCCCAACAGCATCGATTTCATCCATAAAAATAATACAGGGCCTGTTTGCTTTAGCCTGTCTGAATAGATCCCTTACTCTGGAGGCTCCTACTCCTACAAACATTTCCACAAAATCTGAACCACTGATACTAAAAAATGCCACTCCTGCCTCTCCAGCAACAGCTCGAGCCAATAAAGTTTTACCCGATCCCGGTGGACCATAAAGGAGTACTCCTTTTGGTATTTTTGCCCCAAGCTGGTTAAACTTAGCTGGATTTCTTAGAAAATCTATCACTTCTTGAAGCTCCTCTTTAGCTTCATCGACTCCAGCCACATCAGCAAAGGTAACCCTGGGGTTTTCTTTGCCCAACATTTTTGCCTGGCTTTTACCAAAAGACATTACTTTATTTCCCCCACCCTGCATCTGTCTCATCATAAATATCCAGATACCAATTATTAAAACCATCGGTAGTAAGGATGATAGTATACGCATCCACCATGATAATTCTACGGGAGGCTTAGCTTCAACATTAATATTTTTACTGCGTAAAATAGTTATCAATTCCGGATCATCGGGCAAATATGTAGTAAATTTTTGGTTATCATTAAGTACCCCGGTAATAGTATTTCCAGAAATGGTAACGCTATTAACATTGTCTTTCTCAACTTCATTTAAAAATTGAGAATAGGAGAACTCTTTAATAGAAGAGGTGGGTTCAAACAAAGAACTAAGAATAGATATTGCAACTATCAGAATTAACAGATATAAGCCAGCATTTCTAAAATTTTTGTTCTTTAAGTTTTTAGGATTTAATTTTGCCAATTATTCTTTTCTCCTCTTTTAATTAAATATAATGAAAATATTTTCAGCCTAAAATAACTAGTTTAAATGCTAGGTAATTTTATCACATTTCATGACTAAAAACAAACAAGTTATTAATACTATTGTTACTTTTAAAGGTACTTATAGTTACTTTATTATTAATTAATTTTTTATTAATAATTGCTTAATAGTTACTTAATTTTTACCAATTTCAAATTATGGAATATCTTTAAAAAAATAAGTTTAATTGCTTTAAGTTAGTTATTATAATATTCTGACTTAAGGACCAGAATATAAGGAATATTGCGGTATAAACCATTGAAATCCAAACCATAACCGACAGCAAATTTATCTGGTATATCGAAGCCGCAATAATCGATTGGAACCATGGTCTTTTTTCTCTCTTTTTTATTAAGAAGTGTGCAGACTTTTATACTGGCAGGTTTTCGAGATTGCAACATTCTCAGCAGGTAATCCAAAGTCAATCCTGTATCGATAATATCTTCAACAATCAAGACATCTTTGTTTTCGATAGTTTCATCTAAATCTTTCAAAATCCTCACCACTCCTGAAGATTCAGTAGACATACCATAACTGGAAATAGCTATGAAATCTATTTCCAAAGGAACTTTTATATGGCGTACTAAATCAGCCAGGAATACAATGGCTCCTCTTAAGACACCTATACAAAAAAGCTCTTTCCCTTTGTAATCTAATGAAATTTGATTTCCTAATTGTTCAACCCTTTTTTGAATTTGATTTTCTGGAATTAAAATTTCCTCTATCATTTCCAATTCTATCATTTTTATTATTCCTTAAATAATTTTTATTTTAGAAACATATCTTCTTGATCCCTTATCTTATCGAAATTGATTGAGTCAACTTACACAAGGATAAGGTAAAAGGTACAAAAAGAATATCTTTATAAACTTTATATCATATTTTTTTACATATACTCAACTAACAATTTTATTTTTTGAGCTATTTTACAATGAAAACGGTATTGCCTTTTACTGAAGTATTATTAAAGAGATTTTATCATTACTACTTTAATCAGGTCTATTTATTTTTTTAATATGTAATATTCTTTTAGTATTTTTTGTCACCTTAAAACGGTTATCTATTTGAAAGCCAGCAATCCAGACAATACGATCAGAATTGTCTAGAATCAGCATCACCCTATCTCTTCTATAAAGATCCACCTTCTCATCTATAAAGTATGACTTAATCTTTTTAAAAAATGCACTGTTTAATGGCTGAAATCGGTCTCCAGGCTTTCGACTCCTGGCTTTAAGAGGAAAATCCAGTTTATCATAATCAAGGTATGCCTCATTTTTGTTAGCAATACCTGATAATCCTCCATGCTCTATATGGTTGTATTTACATTGCTGAACAACAAATTTTAGACTCAAACCGTTAATTATTGTTGCTTTGCCAGGCTCTAAACGAAATTCCATTGAGGCGGGTGGCTTTTCTTTTCTCTCAAGATTATTTTTGAAACCAATTATAAGATCCTGATAACTCTTTCTTGCAATTATTCCACCAGGCAGGTTGATAGTTTTTCCACCTTTATCCTGCAGGTATAATGACCTGATTGCTTCAATATGCTTGAATTGAATATTCTCCAAAAAAGTCTTAAAATGTCTTAATGTTCTTCTAACTACTGATCGTTGAATTCCAATTGGCCAATCTCTTAATATTTGATTATCCAGAATAATATAATAAATACATTCTTTCTTCAACGTTTTTAAATAATAGTATTCGGTTATTTCATCCAAAAAATTAAGCTCATCACTCACGATAGATTGTAACTGTAACAGACTTTTTTCTATTGCAGGATTATATTCTCCCTTTAAAAGAGGGATCAACTGCTGCCTTATTTTATTGCGTAAGTATATGGGCTCTATATTAGTAGAATCAAGGCAATATGCAATCCTTCGTCGCTTGCAATATGACTCTATTTCTGAACGGGTACATTCGATCAATGGTCTGATAAAAACATCTCTTTTAGGAGGAATGGCTTTTAATCCCCGCAATCCGCTTCCTCTGATAATTCTCATTAAAATAGTCTCTACCTGATCATCCATATGATGACCAAGAGCTATTTTTTGTGCACTGTTTTTCTTGAGCAATTTCTTAAAAAAACTGTATCGTCCAACTCTGCCGGCCTGTTCGATAGAAATCTTATCTTTTCTGGCAATTTCCGGAATAGATAAGGATAATTGATGGAAAGGAATTTTCATGTGAAAAGCCTTCAATCGTACATATCGTGCTTCTATATCAGCTTCTTTTTTTCTAATTCCATGGTGGACATGTGCAACGATTAAAGATATCTTGAGCTGACATTTGATTTGATTGAGTATATCAAGCAGACATAAAGAATCGGGGCCCCCAGAAACAGCGAGGATAACAAGGTCTCCCTCATTAATCATTCTATACTTTTCAATTGTTTTAATTACTTTTGTTATTAATTTATCCAATTATCATAATCTATTTTTGGGAATTTTAACAATATAATAAAGATACTTCAATTTTATGTTTATGCTGATTATGGATCCTGGTGGCGGTGCTGAGATTCGAACTCAGGACACTGCGGGTATGAACCGCATGCTCTAGCCAGCTGAGCTACACCGCCAGTAAAAATTTTAAGCAGTAGGCAGATTGTAAAATGAAAGAAACTCGCTAGACTATCATTAACCAAACGGTCCATAAATAATGCTCAAGATGGTGTTTGATTAATAAAAAAAATGGTTGCGGGGGACGGATTCGAACCGTCGGCCTTCAGGTTATGAGCCTGACGAGCTACCTAGCTGCTCCACCCCGCTATTTTTATAGTTTGTATTATTTAAATCACTAGCTATACTACCATTATCAGGCATTAAAGTCAACAATCCTCTGCTAAATCATTTTTTTCTTATGCCTGTTATTGGTGCCGGAGGCCGGAATCGAACCGGCACAAGCCTTACAGCTTCCAGGATTTTAAGTCCTGTGCGTCTACCTATTCCGCCACTCCGGCA
>CAZLMD010000002.1:48533-51265 GCA_964560535.1 uncultured Atribacterota bacterium | reverse complement strand
CTGCTCTACCAGCTGAGCTACACCGGCAACATAAAACATTATAATTATTTTTATATCTTAAGTCAATTCAATTTATCAATAAACTCAAATTTCTTTTTAATTCTTTGAATAGCATTGTCAACACATTTAACGTTTCTATTAATTTCAAAAGCAATATCTTTATATGTTTTACCGTCTAAGTAGGCTTTTAATACTTTTATTTCTAAATTAGAAAGGATTTCATTAGATTTTGTCCTCAATTCCTGTAATCTTTCTTTGCTTAGAAATATATTCATTGGATCATTGGCTTTTAAACAATAAATGCCATTAAGTGTTACTGGATTGTGCTTTTTCGTATTTCCTTCTAGTAATTGATTAAAAGAGATACAATATTTGGAAGATAAACGCTTCTTCCTAGAAGCCTTTTTTATAGCTGTAATTATTTGTCTAATAATACATATTTCAGCAAATACCTTAAAAGAAGTAAGCTTTAAATTGCTGTAATTCCGTACTGCTTTAATCAGTCCAATCATTCCTTCCTGGATAACATCTTCAGCATCGGCACCAATCAAATAATAGGCATTCGCTTTAATTTTCACTAATTTTTTATATCTTTTAATAAGATAATCTTCTGCTAAGGAATTTCCCTTGTTAGCAAGTTTTACCAATAATGTATCATCATATTTTTGAAAAATAGTGAATGAACTGTTTTTATAGATCACCAGTATCAACTACCTTTTTGTTTTTATTATAAATATACTTATTCTAAAAATTAAAAGTATAAGTATATTTGAATGGATGGATTAATATACTACAATTGAGGTTTAATCAAGATCTTTTCCATCGCACTCCTTCATTGGTATCTTCTACTGTTATACCCATACCTATTAACTTATCCCTGATATTATCTGCAACTGTCCAATTTTTATTTCTTCTTGCAATTTCGCGTTCTTTTATTAAATCATTTATCTCGTTACTGGCTACTTCTTCTTTTTGGTTAAAAAACTTAAAACCTAAGATATCCTCACCAAGTTCTTTGTAAAATTCTAAAATATTTATGATCACATCTTTGTTTTTACTATTATTTTGGTTTAAATAAATATTTGTTTCCTTAGCCAGTAAGTATAGTGTACTCAGAGCAACAGGCGTATTGAAATCATCGTCCATTGCTGAAACAAATATTTCCCTCATTTCATTTATCTTATTAATCAATTTTTCACTAACAGAATCTTTCTCCTCTGTAAATTTGTTTGTCTCCATTAAAAAATTGAGGTTGTGAATCATATTATTTAATGTAGTTATACTATTTTTTGATTGCTCCATTTGGTCTATTGAGTAATTCAATGGGCTTCTATAATGAGCAGATAGTAAAAAATGTCTAATAACTGAACCTTCATATTTCTTTGATAATTCCCTTATAGTTAGGATATTTCCCAATGATTTTGACATTTTTATATTATCTATTTTTAGGTAGCCATTGTGCAGCCAGTATTTAGCAAATATTTTTCCGCTAACTGCCTCACTCTGGGCAATTTCATTTTCATGATGAGGAAATATTAAATCTTCACCACCAGCATGGATATCAAAAGTATCTCCAAGATATTTTGATGACATTGCAGAACATTCAATATGCCACCCAGGACGTCCAAAACCCCAGGGGCTATCCCATTTCGGCTCTCCCTCTTTCGCCTTTTTCCAGAGAACGAAATCATAAGGATTTTTCTTACGCTCGTCAACTTCTATTCTAGCTCCAACCTGTATGTCGTTAATGCTTTGTCCTGATAGTTTTCCATAATCCTTGAATTTGCTAACATCGTAAAATACATCACCATTAGTTACATATGCATAACCTTTATCCTGCAGTTTTTTGATAAAACTGATGATATCATCAATGTGTTCTGTTGCTTTAGGATAAAAGTCTGCTCTACCTATATTTAAAAAATCTGCGTCTTTAAAATATTCGTTTATAAATATTTCAGCAACTTTGTCGTAAGAACTTCCCATCTCTTTAGCTTTATTAATCACTTTATCATCTATGTCAGTAAAGTTCGATACATATGTAACTTCATATCCTTTATAGTTTAAGTATCTTCTTAAAACTTCAAAAACTAAAAATGGTCTTGCATTTCCAATATGAAAATAATTATAAACAGTAGGACCGCAAACATACATACCAACTTTTTTCCCATCAACTGGTGTAAAGATTTCTTTTTTTCGAGTTAGAGTATTATATAATTTTATAGTCAATGCTGTTTCCTCACTTTTTTGTTTTTAAATAATAGTTACTTCTTATGATTAATCTGGATTTTTTTATGGTAAGAATTTTCATAATTTTTTTTATTTATCTTTTCCTTAATTCGTCCAAATATCATTCTTCCTGCAGGTGTTTGCAGTATACTGGTTACAGTAACTTTAACTTTTTCTCCTATATTGTTCATACCATTTTCTACCACAATCATTGTTCCATCATCCAAATAAGCAACTCCTTGACCAGATTCCTTTCCACTCTTAATTATCTGTGTTACCAGCTCTTCTCCAGGAAGAATTATTGATTTTAAAGCATTTGCTAGATCATTGATATTGAGGACTGTTACATTTTCGAGTTGAGCCAATTTATTCAAGTTATAATCGTTAGTTAATATCTTGGCATCTAAATCTTTTGCCAACTTAATTAATTTAGTATCAACAGTCCTTAAATTCGGGTAGTCGTGACTAATTATTTTTATTTTGTTACTATGTACCTTATTAATATT
>CAZLMD010000002.1:44552-48433 GCA_964560535.1 uncultured Atribacterota bacterium | reverse complement strand
ATTGGTAAATAATTGCCAACAAATGGAATAAAAGATAAAGAATATGCTAGTAAGTTTGCGATTATTAATCCAATGATCAAGCCTATTACACCAGAAAGTATATTTTGAGCAGGTATTTTTTGAAAATAGGCTACAATCTTTTTCCCTAAATAGCCAAGCTTTCTATAACTAAGAATAAACAAAATAAATCCAATAGAACTTCCTATAATAAAAGATATAATGGGAACAAGCCAGTTGTTATTTGTAATAATATCTAAGCTATTTAAGATTTTTGTGCCAGGGATAAGCTCATAACCAAACACTCCTCCTATTAAAACAAATAATAAACAAATAATTTTTTTGGCTAAACCTGACAAACTATTAACCTCCTCTATTCTTTTTTTATTATTTCCTGATATTACTTTATTTTATATACCTCCAATCTGAAAAATATAATTGTGAAAATTAACTATATGTGATTTAAATTATACCATCTGATAAAATCAGTGTAAAGCAATGCATTGTAATATGGTTTATATTAGTATTTTAATTTTTAAACAAGCCTAAAGCGCTACTTATATCCTTGATAGATTTTATTTCATATTTATCAAATTCTTTTGAAATTTGTTTGGCATTATCAAATGGTATAATACATTTTTTATACCCGATATTCCGGGCTTCTCTGAGCCTGTTTTCACACAATTGGACCATCCTAACTTCTCCCGTAAGACCTAGTTCTCCCAAAACAACTGTTCCTAAAGGAATAGCTAAATTATTAATGCTACTAATAATAGCAATTGCTATCCCCAAGTCTATTGCAGGTTCATTAATTTTGATTCCACCAACAGTGTTTATATAAATATCTTTATTGTGTAGCTGAATTTTTGTTTTTTTCTCCAGGATTGCAATAATTAAAGAAACCCGGTTAAAATCTACACCTGTTGTAAAACGACGGGGATAGTCTAGAAATGAAGTGCTGACTAGGGCCTCAACTTCTACAGCCAAAGGACGACTACCTTCAAAAGTAATAGTAGTAACCGTACCGGGAATAGGATGAGATCTTGAAGATAACAGGATATTTGAAGGGTTTTCAACTTCTTTTAAACCAGTATTTTCCATTTGAAAAATCCCTATTTCATTTGTAGTTCCAAACCTATTTTTTATGCATCTGAGAAGCCTGTAAGTATTAAATCTCTCTCCTTCTATATATAAAACTGTATCAACAATATGTTCAAGTATTTTTGGTCCTGCTATCCCTCCGTCCTTAGTTACATGTCCAATTATTGTTAGGGCAATGTTATCTCTTTTAGCTATTTCCATTAGTTTAGAGGTACAGCTTTTTACCTGTGCAACACTTCCAGTGGCAGATGAGATATGGTTATCATTTATTGTCTGAATCGAATCAATAATAACTAATTTTGGCTTTATTTCTTTCAATTGAGCAATTATTTTATCCAGATTACTTTCTGATAATAGATAGATATAGTCAGAATTAACTGACACCCTGTTAGCTCTAAGAGAAATCTGCTTTATTGACTCCTCTGCAGAAATATAAAGTATTTTACCAACTTTTTCTACTAACTTATCTGCAACTTGTAAAGCTAATGTTGATTTACCAATCCCCGGTTCTCCTCCAATTAGAATGAGAGAACCGGGAACAATTCCTCCGCCTAAAACATTATCAAACTCTTTTATATCCGTCTTATATCTATGATCATTTGCATTAAATTTTAGCTTACTAATTGGTTTTGCAAGGTCTTCTTTTTGAATCTTTATTTGTGTTCTATTCTTTTCTGAAACATTTCTTAATAGTAATGAATTCCAAGCACCACAATTTGGGCAACGTCCCAACCACTGTTGTGTTTCAAAATTGCATTTCTCACATTGATAATACTGATTAATATTTTTCATTAATTAAAACCACTCCTATGAAGAATAATCATTTTTATCAACTATTTCCATTGCCACCATAGATATGTTTAACTATCTATAATTTTTTCTATCTCTCTTTTTTCAAATGTAATCTTATCTTTCTTGGATCCAATTGCAATGCTGTCACCCTCTTTTATTTCACCAGAAAGAATTTTTTCTGAGATAGGATCTTCCACCAATCTTTCTATAGTTCTCCTTAAAGGTCTTGCTCCAAAATTAGGATCATATCCTTCTTTTGCCAAAATATCTTTGGCACTCTTACTCGCAGTGAATGCTATCCTCTGTTCTGCAAGTAATTCTCTAACATCATTAAGTAATATATCAGCAATTTGTCTTATTTCGTTTTGTGTGAGGCTTTTAAATACAATTATCTCATCAATTCTATTTAAAAATTCAGGTCTAAAGGTTTTATTCAACTCTCCCATTACCCTATCCTTAATATCCTTATAAGACATTTGTTCTGACTCCTGTGAGCTTTTAAAGCCGAGAGAAGTCCCTTTTTTAATTAATGTTGCTCCAACATTGGATGTCATTATAATAACTGTGTTTTTAAAATCCACTACCCTTCCTTGAGCATCAGTTAATCTACCTTCTTCAAAAATCTGCAAAAGAATATTAAAAACATCTGGGTGCGCTTTTTCTATTTCATCTAGCAAGACTACAGAATACGGCCTTCTCCTAACTTTTTCTGTTAATTGACCACCCTCTTCATACCCTACATAGCCTGGAGGGGCTCCTACCAACCTTGAAACTGCAAATTTTTCCATATATTCAGACATATCTAAGCTTATCATGGCATTTTCATCACCAAACAAAAATTCAGCCAGGCACCTGGCTAATTCGGTTTTACCAACGCCTGTCGGACCCAAAAAAACAAATGAGCCAATTGGTCTCTTCGGATTTTTCATTCCAGCCCTAGCCCTTCGAACAGCCCTAGAGATAGCCCTGATCGCTTCATCCTGTCCAACAATCCGTTTATGCAACTCGTCTTCCATTCTAATAAGTTTTTTTGCTTCTTCCTCTTTTAAAGAATATACCGGTACTCCACTCCAGCTTGAAACGACTTCAGCAACATCTTCTTCTGTAACCTCTATCTTATCTTTCGTTTTTCCAATTTCCCATTCTTTTTTAATTTCGTTATATTTCTCTTCAAATTTTCTTTCTTTGTCCCTTAATTTAGCAGCTTTTTCAAATTGTTGCATTCTTACAGCTGCTTCTTTCTCTTTCCTAATTTTTAACAATTCCTCTTCAATATCTTTTACATCAGGTGGAAAAACTGTATTTTTTAGTTTAACCCGGGATGATGCCTCATCTATTACATCAATTGCTTTGTCTGGTAAAAACCGTCCGGAAACATATCTGGTAGATAATTTTACTGCAGAAACTACTGCCTGATCAGTAATAGTCAATTTATGGTGTGCCTCATATTTATCTCTCAAACCTCTAAGTATTTCAACAGCCTCTTCAATCGTTGGTTCAGGAACATTAATGGGTTGAAATCTTCTTTCAAGTGCCTTATCTTTTTCAATATATTTTCTATATTCATCTGTAGTAGTAGCTCCAATTGTCTGAATCTCACCTCGAGCTAAGGCAGGTTTTAGTATATTAGATGCATCGATAGCCCCTTCTGCAGCACCTGCACCAACCAGGGTATGGAATTCATCAATAAATAAAATTACATCATTTGAATCCTCTACTTCTTTAACTATTTTTTTAAGACGTTTTTCAAACTCACCTCTATATTTGGTACCAGCAACAATTAAAGCCAGGTCAAGTGATATTATTCTCTTATTTTTAAGTATTTCTGGGACATCGTTATTGGCAATTTTTTGAGCTAGCCCTTCTACGATAGCTGTCTTGCCTACTCCCGCTTCACCAATCAAACATGGATTATTCTTCTTTCTTCTACTTAATATCTGTATTATTCTTTGTACTTCATTACTTCTCCCTACTACAGGATCTAACTTCTC
>CAZLMD010000002.1:42003-44452 GCA_964560535.1 uncultured Atribacterota bacterium | reverse complement strand
TCCTGGTAGGTTCCTTTCCCTACTATTTTTTCAATGCCTTCAATAACCCTTTCTGGGTCAACACCTAATTCACGCAATACTCTGCTAGCTATGCCATCATTTTCTTTAATTAGACCAACCAATATATGTTCAGTTCCAATGTAATTATGATTAAGGTTCACCGCCTCCTCTTGTGCCATCATAATCACTTTTCTAACTTTTTCTGTATATCGTTTAAACATTTTCTATCTTCTCCATTTTTATTTAATATTTTTCAGCAAAAGTTATCTTATAAAAACAAGTAAGTTTCAAGTAGTGCTTTGCATTTAACCTAAAAATTCCTGTATCAATTTGGCCCTTGCCATATTCCGCTCTGTCTTGCCCATTTCTTTGCCAAATAATAATTGAATATATGCTGACTGTATAACTAACATTAACCTATTGATTGTATCATAACCTATTTTAGCAAAGATGCCTGTCTCTATGCCTAGTCTGATTTTAGATAACAAATTAATTGCTTCTACAGTAGAAATAATTCTTGCATTGGCTAATACTCCATATGCACGCATTACCTGATCTTCTATTTTATTTCTCGATTTTATCATCAATCTATCTCTAGCATTTTCTTCTTCTTTAATCAAACGAACAATAATGTCTTTTAAATTATCAATAATATTTTCTTCTGATAGGCCTAGAGTTATTTGATTTGATATTTGAAATAAGTTTCCCAGATAATTAGTGCCTTCCCCATAAAAGCCTCTTACAGCAAAACCCATTTTAGAGACTGATACTAGCAAATTATTCAACCTGTTTGTAGCAAACAATCCGGGCAGGTGCAACATTATAGATGCCCTTAATCCAGTACCAACATTAGTGGGACAGCATGTTAAAAAGCCCTCATCTTTATGGAATGCAAATTTTATTTCATTCATAATTTGATCATCACATTCATTAGTTAATTTCCAAACATTTTCTAATTGAAAACCTGGTAATAAACATTGTATCCTAAAATGATCCTCCTCATTTACCATCAAGCTAATCACTTCTTCTGGTTCAAAAATAATAGCACGGTAGGGATAATTTGCCTTGGCTAGCAATATGCTAATTAAACGTTTTTCAACTAAAAACTTTATATCAATGCTGGTTAATTCATTAATTTTTAATATTTTAAAATTGTGAAAATATTCATTGTCCTTTAATAAATCTTCACCTTTTTTTAATACATTTTCTAACTCTTTTTGGCTCGCCTTAAACGGAAATGAGACACCCTTTATATTTCTAGCTAATCGCATTCTAGTACTAACTACAACATGACTAAGAGGACCTTCTCCTTTAACCCACTGAGCAGTAGTGTCTCTTAATTCACGTATTAATAGTGTCATTTTTTTATGATCCTGTTCCATTATTTAAATCTTTCTCTTCTTTAGCAATAATGTCTCTTAATTCAGCAGCTCTTTCGTAGTCTTCCCTTAAAATAGATCTTTGTAATTCATTTTTGAAATTATCTATCTTTTTTTTTCGATTTATAGCATCTCTTATAGCAGGTGGAACCTTGCCTTTATGCCTGGAATGGCCATGAAGTTTTTTTAAAAGTGAATATAATGGTTTTTTAAAACATTCATAACATTGATTACAGCCAAGTCTTCCTGACTTGATAAACTCTTGATAATTTATTCCACAATATGGGCAATCTGCTACAAAGCCCAAGGTATCCTTATAATTGTTGACCTTTTTATCATGTTTTTGAAAAGATTTTAAAAAATTATCCAATATTTTATCCATATTATTTTGAGTAAATGAAAAGTAATTAATGTTTTTTCCTAAAATTGAATTAGCACATGTATTACATATTTGTACTTCTTCGACATTGGTACCGATTATTTTTAACATTACCATTTTTGCTTTATTTTTTTTGCATATTCGACAAAACATAATTTCAACCTTTTTAAATACGAACTATAATTAATTATGCATTTGTTAGATGCTAGTCAGTATTTATTTTAGTAACTATCTAAGGAATTTAAAAATGAGTTCAACAATTTCATCCAATGATTTTTGGTATATCGATAATTCATCTGAACAATCGAAACAAGCGTTTATTCTTTCTTCTAATAACAATTTATTAGTTCTATTCAAAGCTGATTTAACAGCTGACACTTGTACTAATATATCTGCACAAGACCGGTTATTAACGACCATTGCCTGTATTCCTCTAATTTGTCCTTCAATTTTCTTTAAACGATGAAGTATCTTTATTTTATTAATTTCATCTATTTCCATCTCAGTATCCTTAATTATTATATACCCCCCTAGGGTATTCATATTATATCTTCTGATGCTGTTTTGTCAACAAGATATTAACTCTCTATTTCAAAATATTTAAGCTGCTTGTCTCTATTGTAATGTTTTTATAATCAAAATAAACCTTGTTTTATTTCTTCAATAAATTTCTGATGACATTCAAAAAAAA
>CAZLMD010000002.1:32156-41903 GCA_964560535.1 uncultured Atribacterota bacterium | reverse complement strand
CCATTCCAAAAAATAGTTTTAGCACTATTTATTGCTTTTTTGAAATGATCTATTGTTTTTATTCCAATATCCATACCAATCATATCTAATCCAATTTTATCAATAGATACATTAAGGCTGGTAGATTTTGAATTACAATCTATGCTTACATGGACATCTTCTGGTATTATCATCTCTTTTCCCAAAATGGTTGCTTTAGAAACTAGCCTTTTAACAAAGTCTATCTGGTTTTTTTCACAAATAGACTTACCAACTTCAAATCCTTGTGCAGCAACAAAGGTATATGCCATTCCACCACCAATTAATATTTTATCACTGATTTCTGTCAATCTATCTAATATTTCAATTTTTCCAGCTATCTTAGATCCTCCAATTATAGATACAAATGGTTTTTGAGGATTTAGTATTAATTTGTCAAGTGCTTTTATTTCATTTGCCATTAAAAATCCTCCGTATGAAGGAAGATATGATGTTACACCAACGGTCGAAGCATGTGCTCTATGAGCTGCACCAAAAGCATCATTTACAAATATATCGGCTAGAGAAGCTAGTTGTTGTGAAAAAAGAGGATCATTGTTTTCCTCTTCTGCATAAAAACGTAAATTTTCTAACAATACTATATCTTTTGGTTTTAATTTAGAAATTGTTTTATGAACACCATTTCCTATACAATCATCTAATTTAATTATATCCTTTTTGAGAATATTCTTTAGGCTTGCGGCAATTGGGTTTAGTCGCAATCTTTCTACAATTTTCCCCTTTGGCCTTCCCAGGTGACTTATCAATATAATTATACAATTACAGGATAATAGATAATCTATTGTTTTTATTGCTGCCCTGATTCTGGTATCATCTTCAACCAATAAATCCTCGTTTAACGGAACATTAAAGTCTACTCTGAGAAGCACTCTCTTATTTTCTATTTTATTTTTTTCTAATCCTTCTAAGAAAGACACAGACTTTTCGTTGTAAACCATCTTAATTCCTATTATTTTATATTTATTAACAAAACATGTACTTTGGTCATTAAATGCTTTTTCATTTCTTTAATGCAACTAGAATAATAATTACTATTAGAGAGGGTAGTAGATTTGCAATTTTCACCTTTTTAATCTCCAATATGCCAAAAGCTAACCCAATGATAAGTATACCTCCAATAGCAGTCATTTCATTTATTATATCTATAGTTATCAAATTTCTTACCAGAAATGCTAACTGTGTAATGGCTCCCTGGTATATAAAAACTGGAATAGCCGAAAATAATACACCGATACCGAACGATGCAGCAAATATAACGGAAGAAATACCATCTAGAGCAGATTTCGCTATTAATATATCAGGATTCCCATTAATACCTGCCTCAATAGAACCCATTATAGCCATCGATCCTACACAATATAGCAGGCTAGCAGCAACAAATCCCTCAGTGAATTTATCATCTTTTTTATTTTGTTTAGTCAACAATTTTATTTTTCTACCTATATCATCCAGTCTCTTATCGATATCAATGGCTTCACCAATAATTCCGCCTATAACTACAGAAAGGATGATTAGAAATATCTCCTTAGCCTGAATAGCCATTTGAATACCCAATGTTAAAGATACTAATCCAATTCCTAGAAAAAGAATAGAACCAATTCTTTCTGGAAAACGTTCCTTTAAAAGTAGCCCGACAAAACAACCAATAATAATCGATAAACTATTTATAACGGTCCCTATCATCGTTACCCTTATAGCTTCTTAAAATTATTAAATAATTTCATCATCATAGGTTATTAATTTCTTTCCTTTTTTATCTGCAGAGTAATTTTGTCCCGTAAAATATGGTTCATCTCTATTTATCAATTGATCAAGTCCAATTGCTATAATACAAATAGGCCATAATTTCCATACTGTTCCTGATAATAAATATAGCTTCAAATTATTTAATAAAAAGACAATTCCTATTGCCAAAAGGATAAGTCCAAAAAAAATGGACCTTTTTTGCAACAGCTCTGCTAATCCCCACAATATAAATATTAATGGCCAGAAGTGCCATACCCTCTCCCATACTTCAATACCCGTAAAGTTTTCAATTAAAAAAATGACACCAATTAAAAGCACTACCAAACCTACTAACCAGTGAGCTGAACTTTTTCTTATAGAACTCATAAGTAATTCACCTCCACATTTTTATATTCAATGTAATTTTTTAATAAATAATTTGTTAATAGATATTTTTCTAAGTTAAAGGTTAAAACTGTAATTTTTTTGCTTCTTGCCAAAGCTGTTCCAGCCGATAATAATTACGCTTTTCTTCAGAAAACAAGTGGATTACTATGTCATCACAATCTATGAGCACCCATCCACTATTTTCATTACCTTCATGATTAATATTTTTTTTAGTACCATTTTCTTTGGCTTTAGTGATAATAGAATTAATGATAGTTTTACAATGTGCAGGGGATTGAATAGAAGAAATAATAAAAAAATCTGCAATAATTGACAATTTTCTTATATCCAGGATGATAATGTCTTTGGCTTTTTTTTCTTCTAACAATTTTGCAAATAATATCGCGATATTTTCACTATTTTTAATAAATTACACCTCTTTCTAAACAATTTCATTTATAAATAAACAATAAAAACAATAAATAATATAGATAAACTAGCTCAGTATATCATGTTTTTACCAATTATTATAGTCATATCAATTCCGTTATTTGGTTGTATTTTACGGATTATTTCTATATCATTTAAATATTGTTTTATGTATTCTTCCAGTCTGTCATTTTTTGAATAAACGATAAGAACAGTTTTCTGATAATCAAAATGGTCAGCATTATCAATATTAACTACATTAAATCCCAATTCATTCATTTTGTTAGCTACTTTATGAGCAATACCAGGGACTCTATTACCATTCAATACCTCAACATTCATCCCTCTAAACCTATTTTCAATTAAATGCCTAACATGGATTTTAATGTCTTGCTCATCTGGAATCAAATAGCTTATACCACCAATATATTGCGGTTCTCCTTTGATTGTTTCTGTCCATATTTTTGCTCTGTCAACATCCTTCATTAGCCTTGCAAGTGAAACTAATTCATTTGGACTCATATTTGTTTTCACATAATCACTCAAATTACTAAGAATGGATGGTATCTTGGCCATACTGTCGATATTTAAAACTTTATCGATTACTGCATTAATCAGTTTCTGCTGTCTTTGTATCCTGCCTAAATCACCCATTGCATCAGATCGAAACCTAACATACTCTAAGGCTTTTTCACCATTTAACACCTGTTGGCCGCTATTCAAGTGTATCTTCAATGATCCTGCTCTATCGATATAGTACATATCTTTTTCTACGTAAACCTCTATCCCGTCCAAAGCGTCAATGATATACCTAAACCCCTCAAAATCAACAACTCCATAATAGTGTATTGCTAAACCCATAAAATCTTCAATCGTCTTTTCTAATAAACCTATTCCGCCATAAGCAAAGGCATGGTTAATTTTATCCATTCCATGGTTTGGAATCATTACTCTAATATCTCTAGGAATTGATATCAATAATGTATCTTTGGTTTTAGTATCAATACTGAGGATTAGGATAGTATCTGCCCTTCCTATAGCCTCAGTGCTATCAGTCCCAACTGCTAATATATTTAGCCTTTCTTGAGCTAAAATATCAGAGTGAAATGGAAATATATTAAAAAGATATAGAAAAATAAATAATAGAATTAATAGAAAAATAAATAATAGAATTTGAAATGTTTTTTTTCTTGCACCTTTTCTTAAAGATTTCCGTCTATCAATCCTTCCCACTATAGTAAAATCCTCTATCTATCATTATTTTGTTTCTAGCTTCCAGTGTATATGGGTGTATAATCATTCTTTTAGAAAATAAATATTTAATTTCATAATTAAGTAATTCTAACATAGTTAAATCTATATCTTCCCAAATTAGTTCGCGCAATTCTTCGATTTTATTAAATTTTCTATTTGGTTCAATCTTATCTGCTATATACACTATTTTACCCATTAAACCAAAAGAACTAGATGCGGTACTGTGGTATCTTATTGTCTCAAGTATCTCGATATCTTCTATTTTAAAAATATCTTTAGCTATCTCTGCCCCAACATAGGCATGCCAGATCTTAGGAATTCGTCTTTCTATATTGTTGAGTTGTATACTATATTTCTCAAGTAAGCATTTCAATTCGTTAAGAGAATAGTCTTTCACACAATCGTGTATTAGTGCTGAAATTTCAATTTTTTCAAAAGGAATGTTGTAATGCTGTGCAATTTTTTTTGCTAAGCTGCTAACCCTATAAGCATGCTGTATCCTAGGCTTTTTCATCATTTTTATTAACTTTTGTTCGATCATTTTTAAGCTAATCATTTTATAGCATAACTCAATTAATATTGTTACTGTTATTTAAAAATATTATTTTTTTATATACAAATTATTCTTATAAATATAATCTCTTACTACATCTAAAACAATATACTTAATACTTAAATTGTTTTTAACCCTATTTCTAATATCGGTAGAGGAAATAGCTAAAGCAGGTATTTCCATGATTTTTAAATTGTTTTTGAAATTACTATCCAATTTGTTTAAATCATATCCAGGCCTTGTGGCAGCAACAAATTGACACATTTTTAATAGTTCATCCTTTTTGAACCATGTATCAATCTCTAAAAAAGCATCTGCACCTGTAATGAAAAATATATCAATTTGCCAACCATATATTTTACGAAATTCTCTTATAGTGTCAACTGTATAAGATGGGCCGGATCGTTTCACTTCAATTTCAGAAACTTGAAAAAAAGGATTATCTTCAACAGATAAGTAGGTCATCTTTAAACGGTGTGTAATATCTGTTACTAATCCATTTCTTTTATGTGAAGGCTGGAGGCAAGGTACAAAAATTACTTTATCCAATTTTAATTTTATTCTAGCTTCTTCAGCAGTAAATAGGTGCCCTATATGAATTGGATCAAAAACTCCCCCCATAACCCCTAGTCTCTGATTGTTATTTTCTCCAAATTCCCTTTTTGTTTCTCTTTCTCCATTATTATTCATATCTATATTCCTTTTTTAGAATTTAATAAGCACAGTAAGCAGAATACTCATTTACAAATAACTTATTATATATGCATCAATGAGAAATATTTTCTTCACCAATAACCTCTTTATTCACGACTCTAAAAGTTTTCTCTTTGTCATCATATCCCCACAATTCAACTGTTTCTTTTGTATCGGTATTAATAATTTCAATCGAGTCCGGGAACCCAAAATCATAATATCCGGCATCTTGTAATACCTGTGAATAAGGCATTGCCTTTATTGACTCTAATTGATCTAATAAATTCTCTCTACTTTCGTTCAAACCAAGAGAAAGGTATATCTTCATTAATTCCTGGTATGCATACCAATATTCCCGCGGTCTTTCGAAAGAATAGGGATTATTATCCTCTTCTATCTCAATAACCTTTTCAAAACTATTGATAGCTAAAGAAGTATATTGCCAACTAATCTTTTTTGATAATGCCTGATAAATTTGAGCAATCCAATATTGAGCAAAAACGTTGTTGTTTTCTAAAGTTGTCACTTTTTGAAAATATGGGATTGCAGATAAGAAGGTGTAATTGGTAATATTATTACTGAATAAAAAGAAGCTATTCTCTTTCACATCTAATATCTTTAGTCCTTCTGATAGATAGTCGCTGGCTAGGGCACTTTGGACTCTAGAAGTATCATTGAAACTACTATTTAAATAACGAAAAGCATAGGCATTTCTAGGATTAATTCTTAGAACTTCAATCCACTGTGGAATAGCTTTTTCATACTGCCCCGTTTGTCGGTACACTTTTCCCAGCCAATAATGTGCATTTTCAAAATTCGGGTCTATCTCTATAGCTTTTTGGTAATTTTCTTCAGCTTTTTGGTAATTTTCTTGTGAAAAATATTGGTAACCATTCTCATAATATGTTTGGGCTTCTTGAGAAATTCCTTGGCTTATACACCAAAAAATAATACATAAAATGATAATCATTATTTGAATTGATTTTTTTGTTAGTATATTTTCCTTAATTAGCTTACCAATTATGATCAAATTTTGCACCCCCTAATATTCTTCTTAATATTAATATCTTAATATTTTTATGCTTTTAGCTATTTTATCAAATATTTTAATCTTAATGAGTCTTACTGGGTAGGATTTTTTTCTTTTTGTTTTTCAACATAATTCATTTGTAAGCTTGCTAGCATATCTTCTATCTGCCTTTTATCTTCCTTTTCAATATCTCCACTGACCTTTTCTAGTAAAAATTCAATACTATCTATAGTAGTTTTTGCCTTTTTTAAATCCAGATTTATTTCTTTGGTTTCGGAATTCATAATTAGCCCCAGGTATTCCCAGGCTTTGCTGTTGAGTATGCCGATAAACCATACAAATAATGTCGTAAGAGGAAGCATGCTAGGATATATCTTTAAATTGTTATCCTCTTCTTTTTCTTTAGAGTTTTTATATTCGTCATTATTAATCATAACCATTCTCCTAAAATAATACCTTAATAAAAATAAACGTTGTATACTGTAATTATTTTAACAGAATAACACAAAATGCAGCAATACCCTCTCCCCTGCCAATAGACCCAATACCTTCATTTGTTGTTGCCTTTAAATTTATATAATTCATATCAATCTCTAATATTCTGGCAATATTTTTTTTCATTTCAGTATAGTAAGGCTGCAACCTGGGTTTTTCTAAAACAATTGTAATATCAACGTTATTAATTTCATTCCCCTTTGAATTAATTAATTTATAGGTGTAGTCTAACAATGTTAGGCTGGAAATGTTTTTCCATCTAATATCATTGTCAGGAAAATGTATACCAATATCACCCTGACCAGCAGCTCCCAATAATGCATCAATAACTGCATGGATAACTACATCTGCATCTGAATAACCTTCCAAGCCCATTTCTGAACTGATTTTCACTCCACCAAGAATCAATTTTTCTCCTTTTTTCAAAGGGTGTATATCGTAGCCAAAGCCTATCTTCATGATAACTCTCTTTTATATATTGTAGTACTATAGAATAAAACTAATGCTTCTCAATAGAAGAGTATCACATAATAATTTCTTTTGCTTGAAGTGTGTAAGTTTTTTGAACAAATGGATACTCTCTTTTAATATCTCTATAAGCTTTATCTATCTCTTCTTGCCTTTCAAAAATCCCATAAACTGTTGGGCCACTTCCTGTTATAGTAACCGCTTTTGAACCACTATCCTCTAGCTTATCTTTGACTTGTTCAATAATAGGAAATTCTTTGGCAAGAATAGAATAGAAGCTATTGTAGATAATATTATATATTTCATTAGGATTATTTATTTTAATATTTTTTAAATATTGTTTTATATTTATCTTACTTCCAATATTTTTACAATTTAATTGATCAAATAAATTATACGCCCATTTAGTTGATATCTTAATTCCAGGGTTGACTAATAGTACTGGAATTGATGGATAAGCGGGTTCAATTGGGTAAATCAATTCTCCCCTTCCTTTAGCCAACACAGTGCCTCTTACGATAAAAAAGGGCACATCCATACCAAGCTTACTGGCAATTTCTAAGAGTGTAGATAGTTTTTCTTTTATATTAAATAATTTACAAATACCTATTAATACAGTCGCAACATTTGATGAACCGCCACCTAAACCTGCAGCTATCGGTATTTTTTTTTCAATAAATATTTCTACACCTTTATTCTTATTTTTCATTAGTTCTGCAGCAGCCTTATAAATTATGCTATTGCTACCAACTGGGACTTCGGGATTATTGCTTTTAATAAAAATGCCCTGATTATTATTTTTTTTTAAATAAATGGTATCATGCAGGTTTATCGTTTGCATAATACTTTCGATATTGTGATAACCATCATGCATTAATTTGCCAATATTTAAATATAAGTTAATTTTGGCATAGCTTTTTAATTTTAAATAATTTTTTTCCATATCTCTTAGTAGATCATTAATAGAACTTACTTATGTATTATCCTTGCCAGTAATAGATCAACTTTATTAGTAATTTTTATATTATTTTCAGAACCACGAATAACAGCAATTCTACCACCATAATACTCTAAAAGTGCTGAATCATCAGTAAATTGAATATTTTCTTTCATTGCTTTTTTGTAGTAATTCTTGATTTTATCTATTCTAAAAACTTGAGGAGTCTGTGCTTTCCAAAACTCATTGCGGTCAACTGTTTTTTCTACCATCATTTTATCGGGGAAAAGTTTTTTAACAGTATCTACTATTGGAATAGCAGGAATTATCCCATCAAAATCATCCAAGCCTTTTAACAGCTCGTCAATTATTTTAATATCTATAAAAGGTCTCGCTCCATCATGGATTAGTACGATTGCATCACTGTCTTCTATAGCCATTAATCCATTATAGACAGATTCCTGACGGGTTACTCCACCGAAAACAATGGATTTAATTTTACTATAATTGTTTTTTTCAATTATTTTTTTTTCAATCTCTTTACGGTCTTGTGGTCTGATTAATAAAATTATCTCATCTATCTTATCAATACTCTCAAATTTATCCAATGTGTGTGAAAGGAGAGTTTTACCCATGATTGATGCTAGCATCTTGCTCTTAGAATTGCAAAACCTTTTTCCATCCCCTGCTGCAGCTATAATAGCAATAGTTCTCATTTAAACAATTTACTCCGCTTGATTATCATTCTTTTCCTTAACATTTAAAAATATCTCATGGTATCCCTCAATAACAAAATCGGTATCCAGCACAACTTTCATCTCGTCATTAATATTACTTGGTTCGTTTTCATTAGTTGTGTTTAGTTTTTCATTCAACAAAACAAGATTAGCTATTATTTGATAATTTTTTTCTTTTTTCTTTAAAAAGTCTTCTATTTCAACCCATCCTTTTAATAAAGTATAATCTGTATCACCAGCAATAGTATCACTTAATTTTTCTTTTGACGAACCACCTTTGATTATTAAAAGTACATTACCATTTGTAAAATCATCCGGTATTTTTATATTAATTGTTCTTTCTTCTTCGGGTTGCCTGAAAGGATTTATAATTATACGGGCTTCAATGTTGTCGCCCGGAAAGTAATCCACACTATCTGTCTTTACTTCTTTAATTATAGCTTTTTTATTATCTTTTTTAATAGAAACATCTATTAATATTTCATTTAAATCTATTTTTTCATAAAAATTATAGTAGATAGTCTCGAATAGGCTGTTAAGATCTTTACTGATCTCAACAGCTATATCATTTTCATTATAAAATATATTCTCATAATCTAACACTTCATTAGAAACAGCATTTCGAAGGCTTAACTCAATCTTCCCGGTTCCCAGTCCTATTCTATTAATTGTACTGTCTACAGACTGTATTAGAAGTGCAGGAACAACACTTTGAACAATATCCTTTTCTGGTACTATTTTTACTCCAGCAAATATATTTTTATTGCTTTCAATATCATTTACATTTATTTTACAAGATATAATACTGGGAAATTTGTTTGTTCTTGCTAAAATGCCTTCATTTCTATCTTGAATTACTTCACCTATCAATAAATATGGTGAGCCAACCTTAAATGGCATAATAATACTGGGAAAACTATGGTATATATAGACAGAAGAAAATAGATAAGATACATCGCCACGATGCAAGAATGGATGCCCTAATGCTAATACATAATTA
>CAZLMD010000002.1:17832-32056 GCA_964560535.1 uncultured Atribacterota bacterium | reverse complement strand
TTTAAACACTCATCAGAATGTACGGAAACGATTTGTTTATTATTTTCTTGATTAAAATAAAATGATTGATTTTCTTCATCAATATTGTCAAAAAGGTTAAGCATTGCCTCTATTGGGGTTATGAGGCATAAATTATGTTCGCTCATTTCCCAGGCATGTGATATGGCACCCGATAATTTTCCATTAAAATATACTGGGCTTCCACTCATTCCAGCAGAAATTCCACCATTATTTTCGATCTTATCTCCACTCAACCTGACCAATATATATGGGGAAAAAGAATCTGAATCACGAATAATATCAATAACTTCTACCTCAAATTCTTCAATTTCTACACCTGAAAAGACTGTTTTCCCAATCCCTTTCATACCTGAATAAACATCTTTAATTGAAACAAAATTATCATGGTTTATGTTAACTGTCAGAGCATTTCCGTTAATTAATAAAAGAAATATATTTATAAAAATCAATAACTTGAAGAAATATACTCTAAATACTTTTTTTTGATAATATTGGAACATTTTTAAAAATATTATAATATGGCTTTTCTTTAATCTTTACTTTACTTTTAGAATTATTCTAACGATGGGTACTACTGATTAACCCCTGTTTTAATAAATGAATTTGGTCAAGTACTTTTCCAGCTCCTAAAGCAACACAAGAAATTGGGTTTTCTGCTACATAAGCAGGTATTTTGTTTACCCTTGTTAGTAAAACATCAAAATTTCTTAATAAAGATCCACCTCCCGTTAAAACCATGCCTTTATCTGCAATATCAGCAGATAATTCTGGAGGGGTTCTTTCTAAGACCAACCTGATGGAGTCTAATATTTCTCCTAAACTTTTTGATATGGCTTCGAGAACCTCGGATGATCCTACCTCTATTGTTTTTGGTAATCCTGAGATAAGATCTCTACCTCTTATCTCAGCAAACATTTCATTTTCTTGCTCTATAGCCGTACCTATTTCAATTTTTAAATTTTCAGCAGTTTTTTCACCAATCATCAGATTGTATTTATTTTTTATATATTTTATTATATCTTCATCAAAATTATTACCTGCTATTCTTAACGATTCACTTTCTACTATACCGCCTAATGATATAACAGCAATATCTGTAGTTCCTCCACCAACATCCACTACCATATTTCCATATGGTTCACTAATATCTAGCCCAGCACCAATCGCCGCAGCAATAGATTCTTCTACCAGGTACGCCTTTTTCGCCCCAGCCTGTATAGCTGCTTCTAGAGCTGCCCTTTTTTCTACCTCCGTACCACCAGCAGGAACGCATATGACTACTTGTGGACGGAACAATCTCGAATTGGAAGACACTTTTTTTATAAAATATGTTAACATTTTTTCGGTTACATCATATTCTGCGATTACTCCTGCCTTTAAAGGTTCTAAAGCAATTATATTCCCGGGCGTCTTGCCCAGCATTTCTTTTGCCTCTTTACCAACAGCAAATACTTTGCCTGTATCTCTGTATATAGATACAACAGAAGGTTCTTGCAATACAATTCCTTTACCTTTCTGGTAAATCAATATACTAACTGTTCCTAAATCAATTCCTAAACTCTTTTCTATTCCCAACATTACAAAGTTACCTCCTCATAATCACAATTTCTGCCCTATTGATATTGCAAAAAATTATTTTTAAATATTATCACAGATTAACGATATTTTTAACTGATATTGTTATATTATGATTATTCTCTTTTTATTTTTGCACCTAGTTTTTTTAATTTATTTTCTATGCCAACATATCCCCTGTCAATATGGTATATCCGACTAATTTCTGTAGTTCCTTCTGCTACTAAACCGGCTAAAACCAATGCCGCACCGCCTCTTAAATCGGAAGCCATAACTGGGGCAGCACTGAGTTTTTTTACCCCTTTGATAATGCTATTTCTACCTTCTATTTTAATATCAGCACCCATTCTTCTCAAATCTCCGGCATGTGCAAACCGATTTTCAAAAACATTTTCAGTAATAACGCTTGTCCCACTGGCAATCGTCATTAATGCCATAAACTGTGCCTGTAGGTCGGTAGGGAATCCGGGGAAAGGCATTGTCTTAATATCAACAGATCTTATTATATCCGAATTAGATACAATCACGCTATCGTCGTCTTTAATATCTACATGTATACCTGCTTCTTCTAATTTGACAATACATGACTTTAAGTAATAGGGATTGATATGCTTTATTTCTACGTTTCCACCTGTAATGGCTGAAGCTACCATAAAAGTGCCTGCTTCAATTCTATCCGGTATGATAAGGTATTGTACGCCTTTTAATTTCTTAACACCATTAATAGTAATAATATCGGTACCTAGTCCATTAACTTTTGCTCCCATCTTATTTAAAAAATTACCTAATTCAACAACTTCAGGGTCTTTTGCAGCATTTTCGATCATAGTAGTTCCTTCAGCCAATGAAGCAGCCATCATTATGTTTTCGGTCGCACCGAGACTGGGAAAGTCAAAATAAATATCATTACCCTTTAATTTTTTTACTTCTGCCTGTATATATCCTTTTTCGGTAATAATTTCTGCTCCAAGTGCCTGAAATCCTTTTAAATGAAAATCAACAGGTCTAGCACCGATAGCACATCCTCCTGGAAGTGATATTTTAGCTTTTTTTAATCTTGCCAATAATGGACCCATTACTAAAAAAGATGCTCTCATAGTCTTTACTAATTCATACGGGGCTTCATAGTTATTAAAATCATCAGGATCTATAAGTAAGGTATTACTATCTTTCCATTCAACCTTTATGCCAAGTGTTTTAATAACTTCAATCATGCTATAGACATCTCTTAATTGTGGTACATTTTCTAAAATACTTTTTTCACTTGTTAGAAGGCATGCAGCCATTATAGAAAGAGCAGAATTTTTAGCGCCATTAATGGCAACTGTACCTTTTAAAGGTATGCCCCCGGTAATAAAAAATCTATCAAGGCTTTGCAATTTTTTTCACCTGTCCTTTTCCATATTTTGCAATAAGTAGTTGAGGTTTTTCTCATAAGGTGGTTGTATAATACCATTTTCAGTGATAATCGCCGATATATACTTGAAAGGCGTTATATCAAAGGCTGGGTTATAAACTTTAGTATGTTGTGGTACAATTTTTTTCCCCATAAAATGTGTTACTTCGATTGAGTCTCTTTCTTCAATAGGAATATGGCTTCCATTTTTAATATTAAAATCAAAAGTTGAAACAGGAGCAGCTACATAAAAAGGTATATTATGCGTCTTAGCTAATACAGATATACTGTATGTACCAATTTTGTTAGCTATATCTCCATTAGCTGCTATTCTATCGGCACCAACAATAACTTTGTTTATTTTTTTTTGATACATTAAAAACCCTGCCATAGAATCGCAAATCAATGTATGTGGAATTTTACTTGCATTAAGTTCCCAGGTGGTCAATCTGGCTCCCTGTAAAACAGGGCGTGTTTCATCTACATAAACTTTTATATCGTTCTTTTTCTTATAAACTGAACGGATAACACCTAGAGCAGTTCCATAAAAAACTGTTGCTAAAGACCCTGCATTGCAATGGGTTAAAATGCTATCTCCATCTTCAAAAAGCTTTAAACCATTTTCTCCAATCAGATAATTAGTTTTTATATCTTGCTCAGCTAAATAGTTTGCCTTAAATAGGATTTTTTCTTTTATATTATGCACAGGTTCATTCAAACTAATGACCATATCCCACACTTCATCCAAAGCCCAAAACAAATTAACTGCAGTTGGCCTAGAACTTGCTAATTCATCTTTAGCATTTTTTAATTCATTAACAAAAACTGATCTTTTGTTTGTTTTTATATTTATAGCTGCCAAAGCCATACCATATGCAGCTGCTATACCTATAGCAGGAGCTCCTCTGATTGCCATATTTTGGATTGCGTTAATTATTTCTTTATATGTTGAACATATTAATATTTCAAAATTATCAGGCAATTTTCTTTGATCAATCATCAATACTTTATTATCTTTCCATTCAATAGTTCTTTTTATCATACCTGATCACCATTAATAATTACGTAAAAAAAAGATTGATAATTCCAAAATTTGTAAAAATAACAATAATGCCCGCACAAAAAACACCAGCTACCATCATTGGGAAAGCATACCAGAAGCGTATTCTAAATAAAAAAGCTGCTGCTGATCCTGTCCAGACTCCGGTTCCCGGGATAGGGATTGCAACAAATATAAATAAAAAGAAAGCGCCAAATTTTTCGTATTCATTCCTATATCTTCCTGTTCTTTTAAATAACCAGGTAAAAAATTGGTCAAAAATGGTCCATTTTCTTAATAACTCTGAAAATGGTTTAAGGTACTTAAGTAATAATATTGCAGGAAGTATGTTTCCTAATATCGCAAATAGGAATGTTGGCAATACCGGTAAGTCATAGATATTCAAACCTACTGGTATAGCCCCCCTTAATTCTGTAACCGGTAGTGCCGATAAAAAAGCAACTTTAATTAATTTATTCAGCAAGTTTTTTTATTACCCTTTTTACAATACTTGTCATTAAAGGTTCCGAGCGAGAAGCCGCTTGTAATATTTCTTGAAAGTGAACTTTTTCGACTACACCATCTATTGCTAAATCAGTTATACAGGAGATGCCTAAAACTCTCATCCCCATGTGATTGGCAACTATAACTTCGGGTATAGTAGACATGCCAACAGCATCTGCACCAATCTTAATGAGCATTCTGTATTCGGCTGGAGTCTCTAACATAGGTCCTGTTAGTCCAGCATATACCCCTTTATGTAATTTTATGCCTTTTTCAAGTGCAATACTTTCAGCCAGGGAGATTAAATTTTTATCATAGGGTTCGGACATATCAGGAAAACGGGGTCCCATTTCATCATCATTTGGACCAATTAAGGGATTATCTCCCATTAAATTGATATGATCACATATTAGCATTAGGTCTCCTCTATTGAAAGTACGATTCATTCCACCTGCAGCATTGGAAATGATAATGATATTTGCACCTAATTCTTTCATTACTCGCACTGGAAACCCAATATCTTTCATTGAATAGCCCTCATAATAATGGAACCTGCCTTGCATTGCAACAATCTTTTTATTTTCCAATTCTCCCAATACCAGGTTTCCACTGTGTCCGTGAACAGTAGAAATGGGGAAATTTTTAATTTTGTTATATGGTATAATTACCTTATTTTTAATATCATCCGCCATTGCACCCAATCCGGTCCCTAAAATAATAGCAAGCTGGGGTTTGATATTAGTAAAGTTTCTTATTGACTGGATACTTTCAGCCATTTCTTTTTTAATATCTTTCACTGCTATCTCCTCTACGTTAATATCTATACTTTATTAATCCTATTTTTTTGTTTAAACCCTGGGGAAGGCTTTAAAATATTCTTCTTTTACCCATTTCCTACTAACATGTGTATATATTTGAGTTGTAGAAATATCTGAGTGCCCCAAAACTTCTTGGACAGTCCTTAAGTCTGCTCCATTTTCAATTAAATGAGTTGCCAAAGTATGCCTTAAGGTATGTGGGGTAACTTTTTTCCTAATACCAGAATTCTTAGCATATTCTTTTATTATGTAAAAGATAGCCTGCCTAGTTATTGACCGGCCATGATTATTTAAAAATAGTTCATTTGGATTTTTTTTTCTAACCAATTTTGGTCTGACCAATTGAATATAATCAGACAAAACTTTATGAGCCCTATCCGTAAAAGGCACCCATCTCTCCTTGTTTCCCTTACCAGTGCATTTTAATAATTGATGGTCCATATTAATATCATTACTTTTTAGATTGATAAGCTCTGTGACCCTCATACCAGTAGCATATAAGAGTTCAATTATTGCCTTATCCCTAATACCTAATAATCCTGTATAATTACTATCGTCTAACAGATTATCTAATTCTTTTAAATTTAGAACTTCAGGTAATTTCTTTTTTGGCTTTGGAAATTCAATGAAACGGGTTAAATCAATATGTATATATTCTTCTATGAACAAAAAACGATAAAACATTTTCAAAGCAACCAGGTTTCGAAAAATTGAATTAATAGCCAGTTTTGTTTGATTCAAATATTGGTAATACTGTAAGATTATCTCTCTATCAACATCCTTGATAGATAATTTTTTCTTTTCAACTATAAAATCGTAATATTTTAATAGATCGTATCGATAAGAAATAATCGTATTAGTTGATAAGCCTCTTTCTATTGTAAGATATTCTAAAAAGTATTCTATTAAATTTATTTCTAAATTATTTTTATCATTTTGCTTCATCTTTTTAATATTCACATATAAACATAATATTTATATTTATCAATATCTGTTTTAATAAGAAATAAATATTAGTTAGTAACTAACTTCTGTATCAGGATGTATTACCTGTATCCACACATTCCCGGGTTGTATTGCCAATCTGTTTCCTTCTTTATTAAAAAAATAAGTTTTTGATTCTAAGCTTTCTTTAGACCAGGCAATTTCCTCTGATTCACCATTGTAGATTATTAAACCAGATCCTTGTCCAATAAAATCTATAGCTAATCTACCTTCTTCATCCAATACTTTTTTATCACTATGCTGAATAATAATATTTTTAACCTGTAGTTGTCTACCTGTTTCAGCGTCGGTATGTGGGCTGCCATTAATAAAACGCACATACCTTTGTACATCGGGAATGTATTGATAGCTAACAGTGTAATTCGTATTATATTTTATATCTATCTTTGAAATTTGTTTTCCAGAGAGAATCTCATTAGAATCAGTTTCAAACTGATAATCTCCTTTATTAACCATTTCAATATATCCTAATTTTTTTGCTTCTTCCCTTAATCTTTCGGTGGAAGTATACAAATTATGAGGTGGCTTACGTTGAGATGATCTCCAAAAAGGTTGAAAATGTATCAATTCATTGATATCATCTATACGTTCTTCTCTAATAAATATAGCCGCATCAGGACTTTCTCCTGCATGCACATAAATTGCATTATGTTCTAAAGTTTTAGTAATAAAGTATGGCCGGGCACTACGCACAGGCCCAATTTTATCAACATCTTCGGTAGCAAAAATTGCCAAGAATCGCGTTATACCACCTTCGGCTAATACTTCGTATACTAAGTTTGCTTTATCTAATCCACTTTGAGGTCGAGAATCTCTTGCGTTATCAACCATTACGGCTAAAGGCCTTTGCCCAAAAGGCGATTCCTTCTCTGCTACTCTTGGTAAAGAACTTAATTCTCCCGGGGTAACCATCGTCCCATATGTAGATTCAATTCGTTCCCTACCTTCTAATCCTAACCTCGCCTGTATTTCATATTCACCTTTCTCTAAGGCTTCGCCCTCTATTTCCCTCCTACTAGCAATAGTCGGACTCGTCTCTCTTGATGCTACCTGAATATCATCTTTTATTGATATTTCTTCTTCAATAGGAGCCATATCAATCGTAGCTGGAATATCAATTTCCGGCATTTTAACTTCTGTTCTGGGGCTACTTTCCACCTGTAATTCTTTTTTTTCTACTTTAGGCTGAGTTTCTATTTCTTGTGCTTTTGCTGGTTCTGGCAACGCGGGTTCTACCCTGGGTTTAACACTTACTTCTGCCACTGGTTCATCTCTGGTAATTTCCGGTCTAATAGTAGTAGGTTTTTGAACAGAAGGTAGTTCAACTAAAGTAACCATAACTATATCTTCAATTGGGGGAACATCGATAATATTAAAAGAAATCAGATTATTGAAAAAAAGTATAAATAAAAAATTTAGCAATAATGAAATTAAAAATGAACGTCCTAAAAAGTTTTTGGAACGTAACTTTCTTCTTTTTGCTCTATATCCCGCCATTATTTTTATTACCCATCCTAATATATAATCTTTTTTTTATTAGCGTCATTCTTCCCTTGGTTTAGTTGCTATGGCAATTTTTTCAACTCCACTCTTTTTAATAAGATCCATAACCCTAACCACTTTACCATGGGTAACATTTTGATCAGCTTCCAAAACAACTAGAGGATCAGAACTATCTTTCGCTTCATCTTTTATTTTTTCAATCAAATAATTCGGATCAACTAAATGATTATTTAAATAAAGTACATTATTATCTGTAATGGTTACTACTATATTCCTTTTTTCACTTACTGCAGCAAAGTCTCCACTGGGTAAGTCAACTTTCACTCCACTTTCAACATTAATAAATGTAGTTGTAAGCATAAAAAATATAAGCAGTTGAAAGACCACATCAATTAATGGGGTTAAATCAAACTTAAGAGTTTTACTGTTGGGGTGATAAAATCTCATCGATTTTTGTATCCTCCTCATTTACTACTCTTTTTATTGACAGTAGTTCTAATATCTCGACACTAGTTGCTTCCATCTCTTTTATCTGTCTTTCTACCCTGTTTACAAGATAATTATATGCAACAATTGTAGGTATAGCTACTGACAATCCAAAAGCTGTGGTTAATAGTGCTTCAGAAATCGCTCCGGCTAAAGCCTCAGGGTTCCCAACTCCAATGGTAGAAATTACTTGAAACCCTTTTATCATACCAAAAACGGTTCCTAATAAGCCTAATAAAGGGGCAATATTTCCAACGGTAGCAAGTATTGGCAAATTTTTTTCTAAAACAGCTACTTCCTGATTCGCTGAATCTTCTATTGCTTCTTTGATTTCTTCTCGTGAACCACCATATTTTAGCAAAGCTGCTAATATTATCTGGGAAATAGGGGAATAATTTTTTCGACAGGCAGTAATCGCAAAATTAATATTTCCTTTTCTAATCAAATCACTGACACGGCTGCTAAATTTTCGTGTAGATGTCTTAATACTCTTCAAGAAAAACATCCTTTCAAAGAAAATAGCAATAGCCAGCAAAGAGCAGAAGAAAATGGGGTACATTAAAAAACCGCCTTTATAGAATAATTCAAACATTAATTAGTTGCCTCCTCCAAAGTTATAAATATCTTTATATAAAAATAGTGAGAACTTATTTAATTTTTATAATAAATCTTATTACTAATTTACTAATCAAAATTTATATTTTACTCCAAATTTATCTGTTCTAATCTTTTCCTTGCATTATCTGCAAATATTGTTTCGGGACACTTTTGTAAAAGTGCTTTGTATTTTTCGGCAGCCTTAAAATTATTCCCTAATTCTTCTTCACAAATTGCATTAATGTACAATATATCACAAGCAAATGTTCCATTATAATACTCAACTAAGTATCTATCACCGACTTGCAAAGATTTTTCATATTCTTCTTTTTTAAAATAGCTTAAACAAAGGCCATATAAAGATCCTGATGAATACTGACTTTTTGGGAAGTACTCGATTAATTTTTCAAAATATAAAATACTTTCAATCCAATTTTCTTCTTCTAAATTAATTTGTGCAAAAATATAAACAGCTTCTTCCATGAAAGTACTATCTGGATATATTTTTAAAAAATTTAATAGTGCATCTTTTGAATTATTATTATTTTTATTTAAAAAATGTATTTTTCCAACTAAAAAATTACTTTCCTCAACAAATTGACTATCAGGATATTTTTTAATAAGCTCAAGCAAAGATTCTATTGATTTTGAAAATTCATTAAGATTAAAATAACTCCAGCTTATACTATACTGAACATGTGGTGCTAAAGAATGTGAACCATGATGTTCTAAAAATTTCTGATAGTAATCAATTGCCTCAAAATACTTTTCTTCTTTGTAACATGTTTCACCCAGCATATATAGGGCTCTAATAGCTATTTCTTCATCGCTACTCAAATAGTCAATTCTTTTAAAATATTCTTCTGCTTGTAAATGATCACCTAACCTGTAATAGCTAAGCCCCTGCCAGTAGTAGATTTCTTGTTTCATTTTTTCGGTAATAGTCATATTTTCTATATTCTGGAAAATATCTATTGCACCTTGAAATTCTCCTTTTTCGTATTTAGATTTTGCTTGCACAAAATATGCTTCTCTAAGAAGGGAATCATCCTGGTATTTATCAGAAATTTCTTGATAAATTGATAGCATATCTTCCTCATCACTGCTCAGCTTAGCAGCAGCATCAAGCTTGAGTTCTAAAACATCTTTACTATCAAGGTCTCCTAAAACAACCAACACATCTTTGTATTGACCTAAATCATAATAGCTTTGCGCAAGTTCTATGGTAGCTATCGAGAACAATTCTCCCTCAGGAAATTGCTTTACTATTCTTTCAAAATAAGATATAGCTTCCCCATCTTCCCCTTTTCTTGAATAGGCTAAACCTAAATCAAATAATACTCTTTCCAAAATTCTATTATCCTTAATACTACTAGCTAAAACATTATTAATTTCAATCACTTTATCGTATTCTTTCTGCTCTAAAAGCACCCTGGCTAAAAGATATAAAGCATCATCTTGAATCTCATTCTTTTTAGTTAACAACTCTTCTAAAATATTTCTTGCTTCCTGATAATTTCCTTCTTTATACAACACAAAACTATAGTAATATTTTGTTTCATTTATTAACTCAAAACCTGGTTTATTTTTTATAATGTCATTAAAGTACATTTTAGCTTTGTCAAATATTTCTTCCCAAAAATAGGATTGTCCTAAAATAAACTTGATCTCAAATTCATCGAAATCTGAAATATCCAGGATTAATAATTCTTCGTAAAGATTTATTGCATTGGGGAATTTTTTTTGTTTAAAATAGACTCTCCCTAATTTATATACTCCTTCTAAATAAAGAGTGCTTCTGGGGTAATTCTTTACCAATAATTCCAACACTATTTCGGCATCGCTGTAATCTTCCAATAAGTAAGAGCACCAGCCACTACCTAGTAAAGCATTTTGGTAATACTCGCTATCTAAATAGTTATTAATGATGTATTTATAATGTTGATTTGATTCATTATATTTTCCCAGTTGATACAATGTTTCCGCAATAAGGAATCTAGCTTCCAGATAATCAGGATTTACATCCAGTACTTCTTTTAATCTATCTAGTGCTGCATTGTAATCGCCTAAAGAGTAATAATTATATGATAATTGGTAATATTCCTTTTCCCAATCAATACTAAAGAGAGAATTGCCTCCTATCTTTTCTCTTTCTTTCAGGTAGTCATCCATTTGATTTAAATGAAAATAAGTACGCATCAAAAAAATTCGGGTTTTTTCATAATTCGGGTTCTTCTGCGCTGATTCCTTAAATTTAATTAAGGCATCTTCATATTCACCATAAACATAATGTTTGTAGCCTTGATTAAAAATCCAAACAGCTTCACGGCCAAATTCTCTTTCTTCAATTGCTTTGTTTAAATATATTCGGGCATTGTTATCAAAAGGGTCCAGGCGAATAGTATCTTCTAAATATTTAATTGAGTTTTCAAGGTCTCCGTACTGATAATAACTCAACCCTAAGAAATAATGAGCCTCTTTAAAATCCTCATTAACTTTTATCGATTGCGATAATAGTTTAATGGCTTCCTGCCATTTCTTATTACTATATGCTCTATAACCAGTAACATACAGCTCGTACGCTTCTTTACCATGTATTTCGGCTTGCTGATATTGTTTAAAAAACCATTCGATATCACCGTTCTCAGGCTCATATTTTTTAATTTCTTCGGCCTGCTCCAAGGCTTTCGATATTTGACCGGTTTCATAATAAGTCTTCATTAAAAGTTCTCTTGCCTTGATATTGCTTGAAAGATAAAAAATAGAATCCTCTAAATACTCTATCGAAGAAGCTATATTTTCTTTAGAATATTCAGAATATGCTAAACGAAACAATGCATCTGATAGTTTTTGAAAACTAATATTAATATTTGTATTGTTTTTGGCAGTATCAATATATTTTTCAAGGTTGGTAATCTCGAGGTAAGTCCATTTAGTTCTTTCATATATTTGAGACAACAAGTAGTAAGCTTCTGCAAAAAATGGGTCTTCTGATACGGCTTTTTCACCATAATCTATCGCCTTTGACCATAGAGGTTTACTGGGGAAGTCAATTCCTTTGTATTCTAAAATGGCTTGGTTTTTTAATTCCATCGATTGGTAATAGTATTCTAAAGCGATTCTTGAAGTGGTAATATTTTTTTTCAAAACACTCATTATTTTATCATCTAAAAGTACATTAGCTTCATTCAGGATCGTTGTTGCTATTTCTTCTTTTAAAAAGAATATATCCTCTGGTGTAATAGTCATTTCTCGAAATTCAAACAATTGATCTATCCTGGCCTGGTACATAGATAAATTAAATGTAAGTAGCCCTCTCTCCTCTGTAGAAAAGTATCCTGTGAAGATAAGGTCTGCCTTTAACAAATCATTTAATGAACGAAATAAGTTTAGGTCTTTTTTTTCTGCTAACCCTTGAAATAGTTCACTATTTTCTAATCCAGCAATCTTTTCAAAAGGAATATTGTTAACCTTATCTAATTGAGAAAATGTATGGCTTAACAAATCAGGGAATGCTCTTTCCAACCAGGTCCAGTCATCATTACCTGTCAGATTACTAAAAGTGTAAATGGCAATTTTTTGGTTATCAGATGCTAAAGCTAAAGAATTAAATGTATTAAAAAATAGTAAAATAGTAAAAAATAGAAATACTATGATATGTTTAGTTAACAATTTGTTGACTATATTTTTATTAAAATATTTAAATATACTGTTTATTTTTATAAGTATTATCCTCGTTTTCACTGATATCAAAGTAATTTATTTAGTTTTTAGTTTGTTTTGTTAGTATGTCAGGATTATATATTATTAAGAAATAATTTAACAAAATTTTCGACTTATTTTACATAATATAATATCTTGTTTATGGAAAAAAGTAAAATTCCTTTTCCCCAATTCTAACAATATCTCCTTCTTTGGCTCCCTTCTTCCTGAGAGCTTTTTCAATCTTTAATCCCCTTAATTTATTTTGAAAATATTTAAGAGCCTGGGTGTTGTCAAGATCATATTGGTATGCTAATTTTTCTACTTTTTCTCCTTCTATTATAAATTGTTCTCCTTTTTTCTTTATAGTAAAAGATGGTTTATACTCATAATGTACCTTATCACCTTGTAAGGGCATTGACTGTGCAGGCACACTTCTTTCATTTTTTTCTGTCAGCTCAATGGTCTTAAATATTTGAAAAATCAATTCTTTAAGACCTTCACCTGTAATAGCAGAAATAAAAAATACTTTTCTACCTTCTCTGGAAAAGAATTCTTTTATTTTTTCTACTTTTTGATACACATCGGGTAAATCACATTTATTAATAACAATTAATTCGGGTTTGTCATATAGTGAGGGCGAAAACTGTTTTAATTCATTTCTGATGATATTGTAATTCTTATAAATATTCGTTATAGATGTGTTTGATCCATCAATTATATGAGCAATGATTTTTGTTCTTTCGATATGTTTTAAGAAACGTATTCCTAACCCTACTCCCTGCCAAGCTCCTTCTATTAACCCTGGTATATCAGCAATAACAAACTGATTTTCATCATCAACCTTTACGATCCCTAAAAGAGGCTCTAATGTTGTAAAAGGGTAATCTGCAATTTTGGGTTTAGCTGCAGATATTTTTGATAGTATTGTTGACTTTCCAACATTGGGAAGTCCAACTAAGGCTACATCGGCAATTAATTTCAAATTCAATTTAATGCTCTTCTCTTCTCCCTGTTCCCCCTTTTGTGCAAATCTTGGTGCCTGCTGTATTGAGGATCTAAAGCGAAAATTACCCTTCCCTCCCAAACCGCCATGAGCAACACATATTTTTTTGCCCGGTTCATCTAAATCAGCTAATATTTTGTTTATCCCAACATCTTCAATTATCGTTCCAACTGGTACTTTCAAGCATAAATCCATACCGTTTTTACCATTTTTTTTACTGCCGCTCCCACTTTTACCATTCTCAGCTTTTCGATGAGGATTTCGGTAGTAATCGATTAGAGACCTTTTTTGAGTATAAGCCTGAAAATAGACATTTCCGCCTCTTCCTCCATCACCTCCATCAGGCCCACCTCGAGGTATAAATCTCTCCCTTCGAAAACTTACACAACCATTACCACCATTACCGGCTTTTATATAAACATTTACTTCATCAATAAACATAATTTTTTGTTTTACCTTTTCAAGGTTTTTAAATATTTAAACTTACTTGTCATTAATAAATCCTGCGTAATTATAAATTAGTTTTTATCTTTTGGCAACAATCTTTAATAATTACTCTATTGTTATTCTAA
>CAZLMD010000002.1:8956-17732 GCA_964560535.1 uncultured Atribacterota bacterium | reverse complement strand
CTAAATGTAACATAGCCATCAATAAGGGCAAATAATGTGTCATCTCTGCCTCTACCTACATTCTTTCCCGGGAGTATCCTGGTGCCTCTTTGCCTAACTATAATATTTCCACTGCGAACGTATTGTCCACCATATCTTTTCACACCAAGTCTTTTTGAAATACTGTCCCGGCCATTCTTTGCTGATCCTTGTCCTTTTTTTTGTGCCATATAATATCACCTCACTTACTCGCATTGCATAAAAAATTTATTATTTTTTTAAATATTGATTAATTTTCAATTTTTTCTATTTTTACTTCAGTAAATAATTGTCGATGTCCGGTTTTTTTCTCATATCTTTTTTTTGGTTTATACTTTAGTACAACTATTTTTTTTGCTTTTCCATGTCTTAGTATTTTTCCCTCTACAAAACTATCTTTGATTAATGGTTGACCGAAATTATATTTACCATCTTTTTCCATCATTAATACCTGATCAAATCTTACATTATCTCCCTCTTGTAATTCAATCTTTTCAATTCGTACGATATCTCCTTCTTTAACCAGGTATTGCTTCCCTCCTGTTGCAATTATGGCATACATCCTTGCTAAGTCCTCCTACTTAAATAAATCGCCTGAAATAGGTAGCTTCAGCTTTTTTAACCCTTTCAGTGCGTCACTAGCCTATAAAATTTATCATATATGGCTTAACCTGTCAAATTATTTTCAATCATAATAGTTAGTATGAGTTTAAAACTATTTTTTTTAACTCAATCTTGCAATACTTTTAAGATCTTTTTTATGTCTCTTTTCTTTCCTACCGCTATAACTTTAATCTTTTCGATATGAAGATTTGGAGATGCTTTTATATAGATGCTCTTTTTTTGCTCTCTTTCTAGCTGTTTAATTAATAACATCTTTACTCCAGAAAGAGCTTCTTCTACTTCTGGGTTAACTCCTAACAAAATTGCTTCAGCTCTAGAATTTCTGCTTAAGTCCTCTAATTTGTGGATTACCTGATTACTAACTGTTTCCGGTGAGAGAATACGACCATCACCAGAACAATAAGGGCAAGATGTTCTTAATAGTGAATCTAGATCTCTTTTTGAACGTTTTCGAGTCATTTCAACTAATCCTAATTCGGTGGTCTGAACAATATTAGATTTTGTTCTATCTTTTTTTAATTCTGTTTCTAGCTTGTTTATAATCTTTTCTTTATCTTCTTTATTATCCATATCAATAAAGTCTATTACAATAATTCCACCAATATCTCTTAATCGTAACTGTCTGGCAATCTCTTCAGCTGCCTGTAAATTTGTTTTCAATATCGTATCCCGCATCTTTTTACCACCAACAAATTTTCCTGTGTTTACATCAATAACTGTAAGAGCTTCGACTTCATCAAAAACAATATACCCTCCACATTTTAACCATATCTTCTTCTCTAACGCTTTATTTATTTCTTTTTCAATGTTATATGCTTCAAATATTGGCTTATCCTCGTCGTAAAAAGAAACCCTGGGTTTTAGTTCTAATAAAAATAATGTGTCAAGATAATTTATTATCTTTTCATAGGCTTCTTCCGAATTAACAATAAACTCATCAATATCTTCTACAAATAAATCTCTTATCACTCTGTAAGTAAGGCTCAAGTCTTCGTGTAACAATAGTGGCGCCTTAGCCTTTCTACTTCTCTTCTCTATTTTATTCCATAATCGAATTAAAAATTCCATATCTGGAAGCAAATCTTCTTCATTTTTCCCAATAGCAGCAGTTCTAACAATAAAACCATGTTCATTTTTTTTAATTTTTTGAACAATTTTCTTTAATCTTTCTTTTTCTTCATCATGTTCAATTCTTCTCGAAACAGCAATATTATTGTTATTAGGCATTAAAACAAGATAGCGTCCGGGTAAGCTTATATTTGTAGTAACCTTAGCCCCTTTAGGTATAATTGCTTCTTTTACTACTTGAAAATCCATTTCCTGCCCAACTTTTATAAGCTTGTTTATATCAACATCTTTATCGTTTTTACGGCTAAAAGATTGTATAACATCATTCAAATGTAAAAAAGCATTTCTATCTATCCCTATATCAACAAATGCTGCCTCTATCCCTGGCAAAATGTTCATAATTTTTCCTTTATAAATATTGCCAATTATCTTCTTATCTTCTAATCTTTCAATATATATTTCAACTAATTTATTATTTTCTAGAATAGCAATTCGCTCTTCGCTTAAACCACTATCTATAATTACTTGCTTAACTCTATACTCCATAATTCAGGAGCCACCCTCCCTTAAAAACTTTTTTTAAACCATTTAAATTAACATTTTAAACATCTTATACAATACAACTTTGATTGTAACTTATCGCAAACAATAGTATTTATATATCTCTTTGTTGGTCAGTAAAATTTTCCCGAACAACCTTTTTAACAAGATAGCCATCATCAACACCATCCATAATTTTATTAATAATTGGTCTGGGGTTGATACTAACTCCCGAACTTATATCGAGAATTAATCTAATAATTATCTCATTATATTTATTCTTTGAAAGAATATTAATTTTATATATAAAAGATCGTAAATCTACTTCTTTTATTCCCTTTTTTGTTTCTTTTATAATCTTTATTTCGTTTTGTTTTAATATGCTTTTAATCGATAATTCAATTATTTTTCTGTAGTGCAACTCTTTACCTTCATCTACAGTATCAGTAGCGGCTAAATAAATCAAATATGAAGCATATTTTAACATTTTATTCAAACTGTATTTTTTATCTGAATCTTTTTCAACTTTTATCACCCTGAATCCAGTAGGGGCTACATTGTTAATATTATTTTTTAACTCTTCTTTTGATAAAGGTTTTAGTAGTGATATTTCAACAATCTCTTCCCAACCTTCTATGCCAAGAGGTAGGGCAGGGCCAAAGGACATTTTGATTCTAGGATTATATCCTTGAGTCAATTCAACCGGTATACGAGCTCTCAACAATATTCTTCTAAACAATAAATTTAAGTCCAGGTGAGAAATATATTTTAAGAACCCTTTTTTCTGATATTTTACATAATAAACATAGCTCATGGTAAATTAACATCTCTTTCAGATCTCAATGATCAATAACTTAAAATATTACTCACTTTTATCAATATCTACTCGATAACAAATCTTTTCCAAGCCGCAATTATTACATAATGAATTTCGACAATCATCAGTATTAATCTCATTAATGGCGTTTTCCCATTCTTCCCATAAAAATTGTTTCTTTACCCCGCAATCAATTAAGTCCCATGGCATGATTTCATCTTTTTCCCTGCTTCGATGGGCATAAAATTCCATTTTCAAATTATTTTTATGGAAAGATTCCTTCCAGATATTAAAATTAAAATGTTCTTGCCAGGAATCAAATTTACACCCTCTCCTGAAAGCATCCTCTAAAACATTAGATAATCTCCTATCTCCACGAGAAAATACAGCTTCTAATAAGGTTAGTTTTGTATCTGAAAAACTAACAGAAATATTACTGCTTCGAACTTTCTTAGTTATATAATTAAACTTTTCAATTAATTTACACTCTGTTTCTTGTCCAAACCATTGAAAAGGCGTATGGGGTTTTGGAACCAAAGCATTCACACTAATATTTAATGAAAATTTTCTTCCAACTTTTTCTATGCCTAGAATTTCTACTTTTTTTATAAGATCGATAATTCCTTCTATATCATTCCAACTTTCAGATGGCAAACCTATCATAAAATAAAGTTTAACTCTTCTCCAACCCATCTCTAGGGCATATTTAACAGTGCGAAAAAGATCATTTTCGTTAACATTTTTATTTATAATTTTGCTCATTCTCTCTGTACCAACTTCAGGTGCAAAAGTTAAACCAGTTTTTCTCACCTTCTGTGTCTGATTTGCAAGGTGTATTGAAAAATTATCAATCCTTAAGGATGGTAAGGATATTCCTACGCCATTATCTTTAAAGTGGTTAACCATTTCCTTTGTTATATAATCAATTTGACTGTGATCAGTGGAACTCAAGGAAGATAAGGATATTTCCTCATACCCGGTATTTCTAAAATTATTTTTTGCCAACTCTAGCAAACATTTCGCTGTGCGCTCTCTTACTGGTCGGTATATTATGCCAGCCTGGCAAAACCTGCAGCCTCTCGTACATCCTCTGAATATTTCCAATGTAATTCTATTATGCACAATATCTATATTTGGAACAATCGGAGCAATGGGAAAAGAAGCATTTTCTAAGTCTTTGACAACTCTTTTTTTTATTTTAACAGGTACATCTTTTTTAATTCTTTGAAAAGATTTGATTCTACCATCCTTATAATATTTGACCTGATAGAGACTTGGTATATAGATCCCTTCAACCTTCATAAGATAATGTAAAAGTTCTTGCTTAGTTTTCTTTCGACCTTTCTCTGACCAATATTTATAAATATCTATTATTTCGCTAATAACTTCTTCTCCATCACCTATAACAAATAAATCTATAAATTCCGCTAAAGGTTCCGGGTTGAAAGCAGTGGGTCCGCCAGCTATAATTAATGGATTTGTAGCATCTCGTAAAATGGAGCGTAAAGGTATTTTTCCTAAGTTGAGAATATTTAAAATATTGGTATAGCTCATTTCATATTGTAAACTAAATCCAACAATATCAAAATCATATAGTGGTCTAAAACTTTCCAATGAAAACAATGCAACTTTATCTTTGATTAAACGCTCTTCCAGATCAACGGCTGGAGAAAAAACTCTCTCTGCCCATGAGTCTTCACGTTTATTTATGATGTTATATAGAATTTTCAAACCCAGGTGGCTCATTCCTATTTCGTATAAATCGGGAAAAGCCAGAGCCACTTTGATTAGATTATGGTCATTCTCCTTGACTATTTCATTGTACTCTCCACCTGTATATCGTCCCGGTTTTTCAATTGTTTCTAACAGTTGATTAATCATTGTGTTATTTAACTTGTTATTTATTATATTTTTTTTAATAATTTTTAAGCCACCTTATCAATAAAATTAATTTATTTTAAGCAAATTTACTTCTTAAATGAATATTTAACAACAAACCAATACCAACAAAGTTTGTTACCATAAAAGTACCACCATGACTGACAAATGGTAAGGGCAAACCTGTTGCCGGTATTAAACCCATTGACATACCTATATTAATTAAAATGTGTGTGAATAAAAATGAAGTAACTCCTGTTGCCATGAATGTACCCAGCAAATCTGGTGCCTCTTGAGCAATCCTTATCCCTTTCCATAGCAGTATAGCAAATAAAGATATAAGTAATATAGCACCTATAAAACCTAGTTCTTCCCCTATTACTGCAAATACAAAATCAGTATGTTGCGCAGGCAAAAACTTTAATTGACTCTGAATGCCAGCAAACAATCCTTTTCCAAAGATCCCGCCAGAGCCAATTGCTACTTTAGATTGAATAATATTATATCCTGCCCCCAAAGGATCTTTTTCTGGATTAATAAATAGTAATAGTCTGTTTTTTTGATAATCTTTTAAAAAAGACCAGGTAATTGGAAATAGTGATATTAAAGCCAGGAACGCTACCATAATGTATTTCCAACTAATTCCCGCAACAAAAATCATAAATACCGTTATAGCAAAAAAAACTATTGCCGTCCCCAAGTCTGGTTGTTTATAGATTAATAACATAAATATTCCAGCAAATAAAAGTGGTAAAGAAAAGTAAAGAAAATTAGATATCTTATCTCTTTGCCTATTTAAAAAATCAGTTAAAAAAATAATAAGAGTAATTTTAGCTAACTCAGCAGGCTGAAATTCTTGACCTAATATCTGAATCCAGCGACGTGAGCCACCAGAATCCTTTCCTCCTATGATCACATAGATTAGCATGATTAGTGAAAAGAAATAAAGAGGTATAGCTATTTTAACTATTTCATGATAATCAATAATGGCTACTAAAAAACAAAAGAATAGTCCAGTTAATATATGTAGAAATTGTTTTTTAGTAATTTGCATGACGCCATACTTAAGACTCTCCTGGTATGTACTGCTATAAATAACTAACAAGCCTAAAATGCAAAGTCCCAAAACTAAAAATATGAGAGTAAAATCAATATGTCTTATTAAACGAAAGGGTTGGTTTAAAAGTGATTTTCCGGATGAATAATGTGATGAATTTTTTTCTACTGACATAGTATTCCTTTATATTTATTGATTATTGATAAAAATGCTCAACTTTAATTATCTTTTTACTTTTAAGTTCAAAATATTCTTTTATAATATCAGCAGCCACTGGAGCAGCTGCAGCACTTCCATCTCCTCCGTTTTCTATCAATACAGTTACACATATTTCAGGCTTTTCAAATGGAGCAAATCCAATAAACCAGGCATGGTTCTCTCCTTGAGGATTCTGGGCAGTTCCAGTCTTACCAGCAACCTCTATGCCATCAACATTCGCTAAACGACCTGTACCACTTTCAATTACTTTTTTCATACCTTCCTTAATGATCCTGAATGTTTCCTGAGAAATATCAATCTTTCTTACTAATTCCGGGGTTTTCTCCATGGTAATTTCACCTGATTGAGAAACAATTTTTTGAATATTGTATGGTTTATAACAATACCCTTCATTAGCAATAAGACAAAGCATGTTGTGGATTTGTAAAGGTGTTACTAATAAATAACCCTGCCCAATCGATAAATTCGCTGTATCACCAGGATACCATGACTGATTAAAAGTCTTCCTTTTCCAATCATCTGAAGGTACCAATCCTTCCTGTTCTCCGGGTAAATCTACATTTGTTATTTCTCCAAAACCAAATAGTTTTGCATAATAATTCAATTTTTCAATTCCAATTTTTTGTCCAATATCGTAAAAAAACACATTACATGAATTTGCAATCGCATCAACTAAAGCAATATTCCCATGACCACTTTCTTTCCAACATCTAAATAATATATCACCGATCTTGTAATAGCCAGGGCAATATGTTGAGGTATTGCTATTTACCAACCCCTCCTCCAGGGCAGCTATGGCAATAATTAGTTTAAAAATAGAACCAGGAGGATAAACACTTTGAATATTTCGGTTACACATAACATTATCTTTATTTTGGGCTATTTCTTGCCATTGTATAACTGTCATCTGTTGTGTAAATATATTTGGATTGTAATCCGGACAACTAGCCATAGCCAGTATTTTCCCTGAAAATGGGTCACTCGCTATAATAGCTCCTTTTTTTCCATACATCTGTTTTTCAATAAATTGTTGTAATTCACTATTTAATGTCAAGTAAATATCATTTCCTGCAATGGGCTTATGGATATTTATTGTAGTAATTTCACGACCCAGGGCATCTACTTCAACACTTTTACTTCCTTTTTCACCCCTTAAAAACGGATCATAAGAACGTTCTAATCCTGTTTTCCCAACTATATCTCCACCAATTAAATGGTTAAAGGTAGGCATTTTTAATTCTTCTTCACTTATTTCATTAACATATCCTAAAACATGTGCTGCTAGGTTTTGATAGAGATATTTTCTTTCAGGTTGTACGGTTAACAAAACACCTTTAAATTTATATTTTTGTTCCTCAATAGTAATTATAGTATCTTTTTCTAAGTCTCTTTTTAAAGTCAATGCTTGAAATGGATTTTGCCATTTGCTTTGAATTCTACCTAGGGTGGTTGAAAAATCAATGGGAAGTATCTGGCTGAGCTTGTCTGTTAAGTCATCAATATCTTCTAATTCTGCTGGTATAACAGAAAAATTTACTGAAGGTCTATTTGTTACAAGCAAATTACCTTGTTGATCATAAACTTCTCCCCTTGGAGCCTCTTCAACCAAAGAACGGATACAGTTGTTAATTGCTCTTTGTTCATAGTCTTTACCTTTAATTATCTGTAAATGCCAAAGATTAATGATAATGATAACAAAACACAATGCTATAAGCACAAAAAAATCATTTAACCTCTTTTTGGTTATTTCTTTGCTTATTTTTTTACTCTTCTGATTAAACACAATTTAGTTCCACCTGTGAAAATAGTTTAATATTTTTTTAATACCTAAGAATATTAGTGGGGCAAAAATGCTATTTATTATTGCCTGTAACAATACGTACTTGTTAAAAATTGTAATAAAAACATAGTTACTGTAAAGTGATCTTAACAAAAGGTAAATAAGGATATTATTTAGAAAGGTAAATAAAAAGGTTATAATTGTAATCACCCATAGCAGATGTTGGTAGAATATTCTTTCTTTAATCATTCCAGATATATACCCAATAACTGTCTTCACTAATGCATGTGTTCCTAAAAAACTAACTGAGAAAATATCTTTTACCAAGCCACCGGCAAAGCCAACGACAATTCCTTCCTGATAATCAGATAGAAAAGATATACATATTATTACAATTAGCATTAAATCAGGCTTGACCATTTCGAAAGTCATAATACTTCCTAACAACAATTCTATTAAAAGGGTAATAATAATCATGCCTGATTTTACCCATATTTTCATTATAGCCCACCTTCGATAGAATAAAAATAAGAATTGAATCATTAATATTTTGATTTAAAATATTATAAGTAGTCGTGATATTTACCCTTGATTAATAGGTACTCTTTTGAATGTTAAATTTATAAGTATAGTATAGTGTTTTTTGTGGGATATATTATATATTTATTTATATATTAGTTTTTATTATTTGTTTACAGATTTCATTTGCTACACTGAACAATCAATTTTTAAATTATTTTATCTAATTGGTTAAGTTATTCTTGTTTTATATGTT
>CAZLMD010000002.1:2189-8856 GCA_964560535.1 uncultured Atribacterota bacterium | reverse complement strand
GAATATCCACATTTCTTGCTTTGGTACACCCATTCCCACTAATAAAAAATCAGGGTTTTTATCAATAATATCCTTAATAATATCATTTTCAAGTTCATTAATTCCTATTTTTGAATCGTTATTATCAAAATAACCATGATGAAACCCAACAATTGAGATGCCTGGAAATATCTCTTTTAAATTTTTAGCAGCTTTTCTAACAACATCTGGCTCTGCTCCTAATAAATACAATTTGTAATTTTTTTCAATTGCTAGTTTACATATGTGATTAATCATGTCTATTCCAGTAATACGTTCAATCAAAGGTGCATCCAGAAATGCGGTCGCCCACAAAATTCCTGAACCATCTGGTGTAACTAGATTTGCTTTTTGGACAATATTCAAGTATTGTTTATCTTTTCTAGCTCTTAATATTGCCAGAGTATCTGGAGTAATTATATAATTGGCTTTTCTTTCTTGAACAAATCTATCTAAACGTTTGAGTGCTTCTTGACAGTCAATACGATCAATAGGTACACCAAAAAGCTCTATTTTTCCCCTTGTTTCATCAATATATACAATATCAGTACTATTTAGAATTCTTTGTCTTAATATAAAGTAGGCAAGATATCCGATGCCAACCATGGTTAAAAATAGAAATAAATCTTCTTTAGTTGAAACTATAGTAGCAATAATACTCAGATAAATACAGGTAATGATGATAATCAGGTTAGACCCTCTCCAGGAAAAACCTTGCTCAATTAACTGCTGTCTCAATCTACTCTCATTAATATTTTCAAAATAATCATCTTTTAAATAATTAGCAATAAAAGAATAAGAAGAGTCGACTATCGGAAACCCCAGAATTAAAAGAGGAGTGAGGAGAGTCAATGCGGCAGTACTTTTTAATACACCCACAATAGCGATTATTGATAACATAAATCCAAAAAACATATAATAAGAAGAGAAATAATTATTTTTAAGCAATACAGTTTTTCTCTTTTTTAGAAAAATTATTACAAGGGAAAAAACAACTAATAATAATGACAATACTTCTGCAATAACTAATCCTTGTTTTTGCAAAATAGAAACTACAAAAAATGTTAAAGATGCGATAAAAACTGTTATTGGAGTTATATCGCCTAACTCATCTGTTTGCCCTATTGAATTAGTTATTACAACTAACCAGATAATAGTAACAGGTATTGAAAGATAGTCAAGATACAAATATCCACCAGAGTAATTTCTTAAAAACTCAATTTTAACCCCAACTCCAATAACAATAAATGCTATGAGAATCTGAAAAAATAGTTTCAGCCAGGGAGCAAATTGTTTTTTTTGATTAGCCTTTCCTAAAAATATCATCAGTATCCCGGCAAAAGAAATGCCGCCAATTTTAATTATGTTAGTCATCCAATCAGCCAATTAATCCTCCCTATTTTAAAAATATTTTTAACAAAATATACCGATAGATAAAACAACTCAGTTACTATTTGATTTCGATATTTATATTTTATATAACATTTTAAACCATTCTACCGTTTCCTTCAATCCATCATGTAAATTATATTGAGCTTTCCAATCAAAGTTTTTCTTAGCAAGACAGGGATCCAAAATACTTTTTCTTAAATCACCAACTCGTGGTGGACCAAATATCACTTCTTTGTCAATTCCTATTATTTTCTGTAAACGATAATATAATTCGTTCACAGATGTACCAATACCAGTACCAATATTGTAGGCATTAAAGGTTTTATATTGTTTTCTTTCGTTTTTCATTACTGATAATTCTAACATACATTGAATACCGAGTAAACATGCATTTGCAACATCTTTAACATATACATAATCTCTAATATATTCACCATCACCATTTATTACTGGAGTTATTCCATTCAACATTTTTTCAATAAAGATGGCGATTACACCAGCCTCCCCAGATGGATCCTGCCTGGGTCCATAAACATTTCCATACCGCAAAGTAATGTATTTCAGCCCAAACCTTTGATAATAAAAATGTAAATAGTATTCAGAGGACATCTTGGAAATACCATATGGAGATGATGGCTGCAGCGGCGTATCTTCCACTGTAGGAAATGATTTACAATCTCCATAAATAGCACCTCCGCTGGAAGCAAATATAAAGCCTCTAATCCTATTTTTACAAGAAAGATCCAGCAAATTCAATAACCCTATAATGTTATTAAGGGCATCATTCTTGGGGTTATTTATAGAATTGGAAATGCTGATTTGGGCAGCTTGATGGCAAACATAATCCGGCTTTTCAGAATTAAATATTTTTTCAAGAGATGCATTATTAATATCAGTCTTAAAAAATTGTACCTTTTTGTTAAGATTGGATATCTTGCCTGATGATAAGTCATCGATGATTATTAGGTCATATCCATTATTTAACAACAAATCTGCAATATGGGATCCAATAAATCCCGCTCCCCCTGTAAGTAGTACTTTTTCTTTTTTATTTTTCATTTATTTATTGCTCCAATAATCTATTATAGGATCACACTAATTATTTAATAAGCCTAAGCCAAACTAAAATTAATGCGACTATACTAAAAATACCACTGATTGACAGCAAGAATAGGACAACGCTGCGGTGAGACATGCCTCTATTTAATAATCTATGATGCATATGCCCCTGATCAGCAAGAAATATCGGCTTATGATTTATTATCCTTCGCCATATGGCAAAAAAGGTATCAAAAATAGGTAAAGACAGAATTATAATAGGTATTATGGATAACATTATCTCGCCTGAATATATTACCCAGATAACCGAAGTACATGCTATAAAAAACCCTATAAAAGTACTACCTGAATCTCCTAAAAATATCTGTGCAGGATAAAAATTATAGCAAAAAAAGGCAGTCATGCTACCTAAAAGAGCAGAATTTAACAGATTATAAATATTGTAACTCTCATTTATCCAAAATCCAATTATCGTAAAAGCAGTTAACGATATGATTGCTACCCCGGACGCTAATCCATCCAATCCATCTATCAAATTAAAAGCATTTGTGATACCAACAATCCACAACAATATTATGGGGTATATTAAGTATCCAACAATTTTTAAAAAATCTAATTTTTGTAATATATATAGGCTAATTATGTCATTATTACAAATAATAAAAAACAAGCCTGGAATAATTTGAATTACAAATTTGTTAAGAGCTTTTAAATCTGATATATCATCAACTATTCCTAATAGAAAAATGATAATACTTCCAGCTATAAAGATTTGTATCTGTTTTTGTAAAGGAACGAATATTAAAACACTTAATAAAAAACCAAAAAGTATTACTATCCCACCCAGATTGGGGACAGCATCATCATGTATTTTACGATATCCCGGCTTATCTGTTATGTTTTGTTTTTTCCCTAACTGTACAATATAGGGCGTAATAGTGTATGAAATAAAAAAAGATACCAGCGTTATTAAAATAAAAAACACAGAGCCCTTGGTCTCCTTAAATTAAAATATTCCTATAGGCAATATCAGTCTATAGCTCAAATAAGCTTGTTTATAATCTTTCTAATTTTTATCAATACTCTTCTTTTTTATAATGTGGGTCTAATGCTAAGATATCAAAAAAAATTATATATTGTTTTTAAAGAACAGCTTTTCTGCATTATCATGGTATATTCTTTTTAATACCTCTTCATCAAGGCTTAACCCATAAAAAACTCTGGATATATCAATATCTTTACGAGCATCTTTCGACATCATTTTATAAATATTTGAGGAAAGTGTAAATTTATCCTTCTCTAATAGATCCATATATGCAAGGTGTATATCATTTATATAGGCTCTATTCTTAGCTTTATAAGATGTTATTACCATATCAGTCCCATACGTTATTCTATCTTGATAAGTCTCAACGAAACTTTGAAAAATACTATAGTTATTTGATATTCTATCAAAGCCAGCCACCAGGAAGTCAGGATGTCCAAAGCTAATGTCAAGAAATAGTTGTGGGTATTCATCCATAAAGTATTTTAAACGGGTTATATTGCCTGTCGAAAGCATAAAATGTGGAGCTACTATAATTAATTGAGGATATTCCTTCAAAATATGTTCAAATTCTGTTGGAAAACGTCCAATATTAATATGGTACAGTATAGGAATATGTTCCTGTTCACAATATTCATATACTTCTAACATGTCTGGCTCAATAAGGGAAGTATTAAAGAATAGATCATAGAAACTACCATGTCCATTATACAATTTTACCCCACTAGCTCCTAATTTAACATATTCTTTTAATTTACCAATTTTATTTTCATCTCTAGGATCCAGGGTTACTAAAGCGGCAAATTCATCGGGGTATTCCTGACTTAGTTTAACAATAAAATCATTGTTTTCTTCATACCCATTGAAGCCATACTTAGGATCTAAAAAAAAGGTAAAATCAGGAGTACCCAATAATACCATTTTTTTAATCTGACAATCTTCCATAGCTTTCCTTAAAATTGGAAGATTTTTTTCATTTTGCACATGTTCATGTGCATTGATAATATTAAAATACTCTCTTCTAGACCTATCTTCTTCTGATACAGTTGTTATATGTTGTGAAGGACGATCATCAAGCCAGGATATTGCTAAAAATCCCCTCTGTCTCAAGCCAATAAATAACAACACAATAATGACCAAGGAACTGATAGTGTAGAAAATGATATCAAACAAATACTTTTTATTCTTTTTTGTCATTTTTAGTTTTCTCTCCAAGAATACTTCCTCTCTTTAGATAAAAATCTTTTTCTATTATACTAGATAAACAATAATTTTTTCAAAATATTGTTATTTTATTGTAACCATTTTTAAAAAAAGTTATAATTCTAAATGAAATACCAAAGGTGGAAAAATGTTTAGATACAAAGCTATTTTCTATAATAATACTAAATTATTTTCATTTACCATTTTTTTCGTTCTTTTTATATCCGTTTGTATGCTTCTAAATGCACTGAAACTCATTACTTATGCTAATTGTTATGACCCTTCACTTTCCTGGAGCGTATTGAAGAGCCCCTTCTGTTCCATTATATTCCCCGAAGACATGTCAGATAAAAATAAGTCTAAATATAAGGATATAGCAATACAAGTTGCTCAGATAGTCGATGAATTATGTCCTAAGATTGCCTCGCAGTTAGGAGAGTATTCTCTATCAGACAAAAAATTTACCATAATATTGGAAGATTTCCATGATTTTGCTTATGGTTTTGCTTCAACAATCCCACACCCCGTTATTCGTATTAATCTTACTGCACCTGGTTATAATATTTTCGAAACCAAATTTAACAGCTGGCTTAAAATACTTATCGCTCACGAATATACTCATCTGTTGCATTTTGAAATGACTGATAATATTACAACTTTTATGCGCTTATTTTTAGGCCGAATAATTTCTCCCAATGCCTTACAGCCCCTATGGTCTATTGAAGGGTTAGCTATATACAACGAAAGCAATTTTACAAGCGGCGGACGCTTATGGGATAGCAGGTATGAGATGTATCTGAGGACAGATTTTTTAGAAAACAAGTTAAAAAACTTTAACCAAATCGAAAATGATTACATGGTATCCTGGCCAGGAGGAAATACACCATATATATATGGACAGTCTTTGGTTCATTTTATTGTTAGTGAATATGGTGAGGAAAAGTTAGTTAATATTAGTAAGAATTTTTCTTCTTTCCCGTTATTGGGAATAGATTGGAGCTTAAAAAAGATTTTAGGAATTGACATGATAGAACTTTTCCAAAAATGGAGTAATGAAAAGAATAAATATTTTGAACAACAGCTTAAAGAAATTGTCAATTATAGTGACATTACCCAATCAAAACAGATTACAAACCATAAATACTGGGTTTGCAATCCTGTCTGGCTAGATGGTAAAGATAAGAATAATTTTATTCTTTCCTACAAAGTTTTTATACCAAACCTTTACCCTACTATCAGGCAATATGAATTAAATTCCAAAAATGAAAAGATTTTAATAAAAAGAACTTATGGACAAGATAGTTCATATTGTTATTCACCAGATAAACAGTATTTGCTTTATTCAAAATTAACCCGATATAACCAATATTACAACTATTATGATCTATTTTTGTATAATTTAGATATAGATAAACAGTATAAAATCACAAAGGAAATGAGAATTAAAGATCCGGCGTGGCACCCTTGTCCAGATAGAAACCTGGTTACAGCAGTCATAAATGACGCTGGAACTAATAATCTAGTTTTGTTCTCACTTGATGACCTATTTAAAATAGAAAATGGCCTACATATAGATGAATATGAATCAATATCTTCTTCTAATTTTATTTATTTAACTGATTTTGAAGAAGGAACACAAATTTCTCAACCTGTCTGGTCTCCTCAAGGTAACAAAATTGCATTTTCTTTATGGCATAAGGGGTATCAGGATATTTGTATTCTTACTATTGGTAATAATAATCTCATGCAATCTATTAAACCAATTACCCTGGATCATCACACAGATATCAATCCAAATTGGTCTCCTGATGGCAAATATCTTTTCTTCTCCTCTGATCGTAGTGGTATTTTCAACTTATATGCCTATTCTTTAAATGATGACCAGTGTTACCGCTTAACAAATGTAACTACCGGGGCTTTTGAACCTGCCATATCACCAGATGGCAAAGA
>CAZLMD010000002.1:0-2089 GCA_964560535.1 uncultured Atribacterota bacterium | reverse complement strand
AAAAAATATTTATCTTGGGTTTTCAACAATAGCCCAAGATCATTTAAAATACTATGACATGTCTGCTATCTTAGCTCACAGCATTTTTAATAACTCGATATTTTATGATTTTCAATTATCTAATTACCGTTTTAAACTAGATCTTTATTTTTCCTGGCAAGGAGAATCCTCTTCTTTTTCTGAGTTTCAACTAGGATTAAGATTTTCTGAAAATGGCTATACAAGCACCCAGGACTCTGGCCGTTTCTTTTCTCAAAATATTAATTTAGGTATACAAAGCAAGTATATATTTACTAGTCCTGGTTCCGGGATTAATTTTTACAATGGTGATATGCCAGTAGTAAATTCCTTAACTCTACAATATGAATATGATGATACTGAAAAATATCCTGGATCAATAACCCGGGAAATAGGAAACATCTTTTCATTCAATTACCAGTATATCTTTCCTTCATCCTCAAACAATAATCTTTGTTTTCACAAAATACTCTTCGATGGAAGAAAGTATTTTCCTTTATCTTTAAATAATGAAGTTATTGCATTTAAACTGGTAGCTGGTTTTATTTCAAATGAAATAGGAAATGATTTAAAATTTAAACTTGGGGGAAACTCTTCTTCTGATAATCTAAGTTCTATAAAAACTGACAACTTTTTTTTAAGGGGTTTTCCTGATTCTTCTTTTGTTGGCAACCATTTATTACTTACTTCCTTAGAATATCGATTTCCGGTAAAATTGATAGAAAATAAAATCGGATTTAAGTGGGCTTCTATTTTTTTAGAACAAATTTCTGGTAAACTATTTTTAGATATGGGAAATGCATGGGATAAAACGGTACTCCCTGACATAAAAGACATAAATATAGCTATAGGTGCTGAATTAGATTTTAAATTTAAACAAAGATATTCAGATCAATTGATTATCTCCCTGGGAATTGGTAAAGCAATCAATGAACCATTGCCTTCACGTTTTTACAGCAGGATAGGCTTCTCGTTTTAAATTAAACGAACCTTACTGTCATCAGCTAATACAAATTCGTATACCGTAGGCATATTTTCAGAGTGGTAAACAAATGCGTCTTTTCCAATAAGACAGTTTTGCATCCGATGTTTTACATGATTTATCCTGGTGTTTGCCATGATGATACTATATTCTACTTCACTGTTCTCTACCTGAACTTCGTTAGATAATGAAGTAAAGGGTCCAATATAGGAATTCGTTATTCTGGCATTTTCACCAATAATCACCGGACCCAATATCGTTGAATTAATAATCTCAACATTTTTTGCTAAATTTACCCTTCCAAAAACCTTTGATTTATCATCAATTTTAGCCTTTTCTAAATCTTTAGAAATATCTTCCAATATTAACCTATTTGCTTCAATAATATCTTCTGGTTTTCCTGTATCTTTCCACCAACCATCAATTATGGTGGCTTCTATATAATATTTATTATCAATAAGCCATTGTATGGCATCTGTTATTTCCAGTTCTCCTCTTGCAGAAGGGTTGATATTATCGATTGCCTGATGAATGATTTTGTCAAAAAAATAAACACCTATCAATGCTAAGTCTGTCTTTGGTATTTTAGGCTTTTCAACAACACGAACTACTTTATTACCTTCAAGCTCTGCTACCCCAAATTGCTCTGGATTGTCTACTTTAGTTAATAATACAAAAGCCTGAGATTTCTTCTTTTCAAATTTTTGACGATATAGGCTTATACTATTTTTCAATAGATTGTCCCCTAAAAACATCAAAAATGATTCATCTCGTAAAAAATCTCTAGCAATTTTTACAGCATGTGCCAGCCCAAGTGGCTTTGATTGTAAAATATAACTAATTTCAACTCCCCATCTTTTACCATTACCAATAGCTTTTTTAATATCTTCGCCAGTTTCTTCCCCAATTATTATACCTATCTCCTCGATACCACATTCAACAATCTTTTCAATACCATACTCTAATGCGGGTTTATTTGCTAAAGGAATCAAATGTTTTGCACTGGTATATGTTAATGGCCTTAAACGAGTTCCTTTTCCTGCACATAGTATAATTGCTTTCATTTAACCCTCTCTCCTAATATTATTT
>CAZLMD010000001.1:46304-61050 GCA_964560535.1 uncultured Atribacterota bacterium | reverse complement strand
AATAAAATAATGGTTTTCGGTGTTTTTTCTAAAGAAAGTTGAAAATAACCATGTGCTGCTACCGGACCAGAAAACATAAAACCTGCATGTGGAGATATTACCCCCATTATTTTCCTTTCTTCTTTTGTAAGACTCGAGGGTAAAGCCTGTGGCCCAATCTGGTGTAAAAAACAATCTTTTATTTGTTGCTCCAGGGATTGTCGATCAGCTGAATAAAAGGATCCAGCCACAATAGCCCTTCTTCTATTTTCCATAAAAATCCCTCCTCAAATTCAATTTCTAGCACTTAAAACATATCTTTACCTCTAAAATGTTTTCCACCTTTTTTCTTTTTATTAGAAATTTTTGGAACAATGTAGAATAATATTATTATTAATAAAACAATTAATATAACAATCTTTAACAATAGTGAATTTAGAAAGTATCTAGCAAGTGTGAAATAGTAATTTGTCTTAATTTCAGGATAATCCGGTTGATTGTCAAGTACCATCTTGTAATGTGTTAGAGCATCTTTAAAATTACTTTCTTTGACAAAGCGGGAAGCCAGAAGATAATGTGTATCTATTAATCTGGTATTAACATTCTGATCTTGAGGGTATTCCTGTAAAATAAGATTATATTGGTAAATAGCATGTTCTAATTGGCCATCTTCGAAATATGCAAACGCTATAGCTTTCCTGCTATCAATATCTTTAGGGTCTTCCTCAAGTACCTTTTGATATGATTGAATCGCCTCACTCCATTGTTTGTTATCCAAAAATTCTGCACCCAACTTTTTGTTAATAATTATTCTTGAAACACAATATTTTACAATCCTATTGTTTCCAGCATCAGCAACGTAGATATAACCCCTTTGATCAATAGCAATTCCTTCTGGATACATTAAAGATAATCTGGTATTATCGTCATACCCAAACTCTGTTACCAATGTATATTCATCATTATATTGGACTACTTTATTGTTTTTATAATCAGTTACATAGATATTATCATTTTTATCAATTGCAATATATCTCGTACCATTAAATTCTCCAAATTCGCTTCCAGAAGTGCCAAAACGTTTTAAAAATTGACCTTTATTACTAAAAATTTGTACCTGATGGTGAAAAGTATCTGCAATATAGATATTGCCTTCTTTATCCAGAGCAATACCCCTTGGATAATAGAACTCTCCTTCACCCATTCCTTCCCTGCCAAAAAGGAACAAAGGTTCAAAGTCTTTTGAAAATACCTGTATCCTATTGTTACCTGTATCGACAATATAGATATTACCTTCTTTATCCAGAGCAATACCTCGGGGATTGTCAAATTCTCCGGGCTTATTACCTGGTTGGCCAAAAGTTGAAATAGATTGACCTTCTGAAGATATCTTGTGGAAACGATTATTGTGCTGTTCTACGATAAAAATGTTTCCCTCATCATCTAAAGCAATACCTACCGGGCCATCAAGTTTGATATTGGTTGTTTCCTCAGATATCATGCGTAAAAAATTTCCATTATTATCAAATACTTGAATTCTATCATTTTCCCAATCTGATACATAAATATTATCATATTTATCTATTGCTATTCCAACAGGGTAATTAAATTCGCCCTGTTTGTTTCCATATTCACCAAAGGTAGCTTCAATAACATAATCATTGTTACCAGCCAAAACATTTTGGGGATATATAATAAGACAGAAAAGTATAGAGAATATAATAACAAGGTATTTATTACCACAAATATCTTTACTTAAACTTGCCATAAATATTTACCTCACTGTGATTTTAATACTCATATCTTGGTATCCGGGATAACAATTCTATTTCATTTTTTATTATAGCTAAAGATTCATCAATATATTGTGTATCTTTATGCTTGTTTTTATCGAAATAAGAAGGCTTGCCGAAATTGATATAAATAGTATGTCTTTTAAATATAGATGGAAATCTTGAAGTTGGAGGAAATATTTCATAAGTTCCATTCAATCCAACTGGAATAATCGGTACGTCTGCCAGCAATGCCATTTTCATAACACCTGAGTTTAATTCCAAAAGGCTTCCATCTAAAGAGCGAGTTCCTTCTGGAAATATGCCTATAATATGATTATTTTTCAATAAACTTATACTTTTTTTAATAGAATTGTAATTAATATTATCCATATCAACCGGGATAACACCAATTCGTTTAAATACTATGTTAAGAATAGGTATTTCAAATACCTTTCTTTTGGCAATAAAATTTATCGGCCTTTTTAAAGAAATCCCTAATACTAATGGATCTAGATAGCTAACATGGTTTGCTGCCAGAATAAAAGAGCCTTTGCAGTTTGAAGGATCTTCTCCGATCGTTTTAATTGACCAAAAACATTTAATAATTACATTAAATATATATCTATAGAATCTATAGAGTATCATTGCATTATTTAAAATAATCTTATTATTTTATTCTTCTAATACATATTGCATACTATTTGTTACTAATTACTCTCTATTCAATATAATAATATATAATAATAATTATTGCATTATAATTATTATTATATATTATTCTGAGATAAAGCTGTAATAAACTGTTTTAGATTTATTTAGATACTGTGGTAACACATTTTACATGGTGTGCCCGAGAGGATTCGAACCTCCAATCTACGGCTCCGGAGGCCGTTGCTTTGTCCAGTTAAGCCACGGGCACTGTTGGTTAATTATAGTAATACTATCACATAGCGTAGAATTATTGTAGAAAAATATTAACATATTTTTAAATAATTAAAATTGAAAAAAATGTAGGATTCAAAGAAAATTAGTGATGATCATATGTACAAATTAGGTAATTATGAACAATTTAGATGGCGATATTTTAATATTCTATACACTACATTAAATATATAAATAGAATATTAAAGTGGGCAAAAAAGCACAATTCAAGTAATTTTCAGTATAAAACTACTCCTCTGAACCCCTTATCATTTCTTTTATACGCATAATTGCAGAGTTGTTGGATCTTGCCATCTCATCTAGCTTCATAGTTATAAATTTTATAGTATCTTCCAAATTGGGAATCATTACATATTCCAATGCGTTGACTCTTCTTCTAGTTTTCTCAATTTCATCGGTAAGGAGTGCAATGGCTTTATCTAATTCTGCCATCTTAACCATTAAAGGGATTATTTCATTATACTTTTTTAGCGTGCTATCGAGTTCAGAGCTGGATCCAATCATTCCATAAGAATAAATATTACCCTCTTCCTTTATTTCGTATACAGGAACCTTCAGGCTCATGACATTTTTGTGATCAACTTTGACTGTAAGCTTTTTTTGAGGAAATAAAAATAATGAATTTAATTGATCTTCACCCATATATAGCGTAGCCAGCAGGAAATCATTCATACATTTTTTCATTTTTTCATTAAATTCTTCCCTGACCTCTCTGTTCTCTTCAATAAGCTTGATAAATATTTGAATAAGCGCATCACGTTTATCTTTCAATAATTTATAGCCGCGCATTGCCAGCTCAAGCCTTCTTTTTAATTTCAATAATTCCATACGGTTAGGATTAACAGTCAAAATCATTTGCTCAACACACCTTTTCTATATCTCTATAATTGCACAAGTTTATTGTGTTCTGCCATTTTTATTTACTTGGTAAATATTTTTCAATATATTCATCTCTAATTCTTTTTAATTCATTTTCAGGTAAAATTGTAAGTGTTTCCCATCCAATAGTTAAACTTTTTAAGATATCCCTATCTTCATCTTCTCCTTGCTGTACAAATAATTCTTCAAATCTGTCAGAAAATTCAACATATTTTTTATCATCTTCGGTTAAAGCAGCCTCCCCTAATATTGTAGCAAGCTCCTTTGATTCCTTACCTCTAGCATATGATGCAAAAAGCTGATTCATTACATTAGAATGGTCTTCTCTCGTTTTGTTATCCCCTATCCCTTTATCTTTTAAACGAGACAGAGAAGGTAAAACATTTATTGGTGGATAAATTCCTTTTAAGTGTAATTCACGTGCAAGTATTATCTGGCCCTCAGTTATATATCCGGTTAAATCCGGAATAGGGTGTGTCTTATCATCTTCAGGCATGCTGAGGATTGGCATAAGTGTTATCGAACCTTTTTTACCCTTGATCCTGCCGGCTCTTTCATAAAGAGATGCCAGGTCTGTATACAGGTAACCCGGGTACCCTCTTCTTCCTGGTATTTCTTTACGAGCTGCAGACACCTCTCTTAACGCTTCACAATAGTTAGTCATATCGGTCAGGATAACAAGTATGTGCATATCTTTTTCAAAAGCCAGGTACTCTGCAGTAGTTAAAGCCATTTTGGGAGTAATAATTCTTTCAACTGCCGGATCATTAGCCAGGTTTATGTACATTACACTCTTTTCTATTGCCCCAGTTCTTTTAAAGTCATTAATAAAGAAGTTAGCTTCTTCAAAAGTAATACCCATAGCAGCAAAAACAACAGAAAAACTTTCTTCTTTCCCTAATACTTTTGCTTGACGCGCGATTTGGGATGCTACCTTAGAATGTGGCAATCCTGCTCCTGAGAAGATGGGGAGTTTCTGACCTCTTACCAGAGTGTTTAATACATCTATTGAAGAGATACCTGTTTGAATAAAATCATTTGGATAATCTCTTGCATAAGGATTTAAGGGATTACCATTAATATCTAACCTTTTTTCAGCAATTATTTTTGGACCTTGATCAATTGGTTTACCAGAACCATCAAATATTCTTCCTAACATGTCAATTGATACAGGTATTTCTATAGATTTTCCTAAGAAACGAACCTTGGTATTTGATATATCAATACCAGAAGTTCCTTCAAACATTTGAACGATAGCCTTGTCTTTTGATACTTCAAGAACCTGACCTCTTCTTCTTTCTCCATCAGATAATTCTATTTCAACCAATTCATCATATTTTACATCAGTGATTTTATTGACAATTATTAAAGGTCCATTTACTTCAGTTATAGTGGAATATTCTTTTATCATACCAATTCTTCCTTTCCAGCTTTCTTTAATCTGAGGGAATCTATTTGTTCAGTAATCTGTTCTTTAATTTTAATAAAATCGTCTAATTCTTCTTCCGAAATAAACTTTGACCTAGCTATCTGGTTCTTAACTGCCAATCTAATCAGCTGTTCATTGGAAATATATTCTTCTTGAATAGCTAAAAGTGCCTGTTTGTGAAAAAAGATAATTAAATCAAGCATTAAATATTGTTTTTTCATAGAAGTGTATGTATCAATCTCATCAAAGGCATTTTGATGTAAAAAATCTTCCCTTATAGAACGTGCAGTGTCAAGAGTTAAACGTTCCTTTTTTGATAGTGCTTCAATGCCAACCAGGCGTACCGTTTCTTCTAATTCAGATTCCTCCTGCAAAATACTCATAGCAATTTTTGTAATATTAATAAAATCTGTATCTATTTCCTCCTGGAAAAAATCAGCCAGCTGGTCCCGATATAAAGAATAGCTCTTTAGCCAATCAATGGCTGGAAAATGCCTTCTATGTGCCAACTTTTCCTGAAGACTCCAATAAACCTGTACAGTCCTTAAAGTATTTTGGGTAACTGGTTCAGATAAATCTCCACCAGGTGGAGATACAGCACCGATTACACTGATAGTCGCTTCTTTTTCATCAGAGCCCAGGGTTTTTACCCGGCCTGATCTTTCATAAAAACTGGCTATCTTTGTTCCTAGATATGCAGGAAACCCTTCATCTCCGGGCATCTCTTCCAGTCTGCTGGATATTTCCCGCATTGCTTCAGCCCATCTTGATGTAGAATCGGCCATCAATGCAACATTATATCCCATATCACGGTAATATTCTGCAATAGTTATACCTGTATACACTGATGCCTCACGTGCTGCAACAGGCATATTAGATGTATTAGCAATCAAAACAGTTCTTTCCATTAAAGGTTTTCCTGTATTTGGATCAATTAGTTCAGGGAATTCAGACAAGACATCGGTCATCTCATTCCCTCTTTCCCCACAGCCTATAAAAACAATAATCTCAGCGTTACACCATTTTGAGAGCTGGTGTTGAACAACAGTTTTGCCACTACCAAATGGGCCAGGAATACATGCTGTTCCACCTTTAGCAATGGTAAAGAAAGTATCTATAACCCTTTGCCCTGTAATTAATGGTTCTACGGGGGGTAATTTTTCAATATAAGGACGTATTTTTCTAACCGGCCAATTTTGCATCATTTTAATTTCATGAACAATATTGTTTTTATCCCGAATAATAGCAATAGTCTCTTCTACTGTAAAACTTCCTTCCTTAATACTTTCCACTATTCCCTCTATACCAACGGGAACCATTATATAATGTGTTACAATAGATGTTTCCTGAACAGATCCTAAACGGTCTCCTGTTTTAACCTGCTGTCCCTTTTTTACTAAAGGAGTAAAATTCCATTTCACTGCCCGGTTTAAACTACTTGCCTCTACACCTCTAGTGATAAAAGAACCTTCATTTTGAAAAATTATGTCTAATGGTCTTTGTATACCATCAAAAATTGACTTAACGAGACCGGGACCAAGTTCAACACTCAATGGCAAGCCAGTAGTATAAACAGGCTCTCCAGGACCAATGCCGGAGGTTTCCTCATATACCTGTATGGTTGCACGATCTTTGTTCAGTTCAATTATTTCTCCAATAAGTTTGTTTTCACTGACTTTTACAACATCATACATCTTGGCTCCTAGTAAATTCTCAGCAATTACAACAGGCCCTGATACTTTAGCTATTTTGCCAGTACTCTCTTGCATTATCGTTCCTCTTTTCTAAACAATATATCTGTACCAACCGCTTTTTCTACATTTTTTCTCAACATTTTAATACTAAGCTCAGAAGATCCTGTACGGTTCGGAAGGATACAAATTGAGTTTGGTGAAATTATTTGAGTTTTTTCAATTTCATCTATAACAAGTTGAGCAATATTTTCGGTAATAAAAATTATTCTACAGTTCTCTTTAGAACATTCTTCTAAAGCATTTTTTGCTTCAACAAAGTTGTTTGCCGGGAATAATTTAAATCCAACCAGGCTAAATCCAAATATAACCTCTTTTTCTCCAATTATTGCTATATCAGACATAGGTATCCCTAACATTTTTTTTAATTATCTCATTTGGAAAGTTATGCCTCTTACTATTGAGGATTATTCTAATATTTTTTATATCATTCTCTTTAGCATAGTAGTAGCCAATAATACTTTCCAAACCAAAGGTCGTGTATTTGCCAATATTAAGCAAGCTTAATAGATAATTATCGCTTAATTGTTCTAATTTTAATAATGAGTTATCTTCTAACCAATGTTTAATTCCTTCTTCAAATATTTGGCTGTATTCAGTCTTTTGAAAATTATTAGCCCATGAGTGTATAGAATTACTATAAATATTTATAAATTTATGAATAGAAAAATGGCCAGGGTCTATTAAAAAATCAGACAATTTAGATTTCTTAATAGATCTAATTTTGCATCTGCACAAAATATTAAAGTTTAATAAATCTATCTTTGATTTATAAAAATAGAATAAAAAAGGATGGTTAATTTCCTTCAAAATATCAAATACAATTTCATAATATCCACGGTCTAATATAATTTCCATTAGCTGAAAATCACTTGATTTCATATATTCATTAACGGCTGATTTTATAATCCTCTCAATTTTAACTGGCACCAGTTGATATTTCTCCTCAAAAACAGCAGATTTTAAATTGTTTATACCTATATTACCAAAATCATACAAAGGATAAGGGTCTTTAGAACCGAGTGCGCTAACCTTTAATAGGACTTTAATGTTAGCAAAATCATATTTCCATCTGAATAGTTGCGGTAAATATGTATAAGGAGATATTTCGCTAATTATATTGATAGTTTTTTTTGAAACTTCATTCAGTATTTGATCAAGGGAGTAATTGTTATATGATTCAAGAGAATAATCGCTGAAGTCATTTTCAACTAAAACCTTTATAGAGCCTTCTAAATCGGATGATTCAATCATTTTACTAATAACTTCATTGTTTAGCAGGTATTTTTCTAATTCTCTAATACGTGCACATGCATACCCATACTCTTCTTGTGTGTTGGTACTTTCATTAATATATTTAAGCATACTACTCCCTATTTTTTGAAAATAGAAAATTGTTTAACATGGTAACAGTTTCATCTTTAATATTTTCGATAATTACTTCTAAAGAAGCATTTTTCTTAATATCTTCTTTGCCGAGCACTATTCCACCAATAATGGGAAGACGATTATTAGAAAGTTTTAATTCACCTTTTTTACCAGCTGATTTTAGCTTGTTATTTATATTGTCAATAAATTTTTGGTTGATTAAAGGCCGTTCTCGCTTGCCAATATAGATCGATTCATCACCAGTTTCGACATTGTTTAAAACAATGTTTTCTATAAAATTTAAATATATTTCATCGTCGAAGTTGACAATTTTGTCCAGTACTTTGGCAAAAATGTCATCTATAATTGATTGTTTTTCGAAGAGAATCTCTTTTTTTGCAATTAATCTGGCTTCAGTAATAATATTTTTTTCTTTTAGCTCTGCATCGTTGTTATATTTTTCTAAAATCTTTTTTTGAATTATCTCATTTTCTTCAATAGCCTGTTTTTTTATTTTCTCAATATTGAAAACAGCGTTTTTTAAAATTTCATCTTTCTTTTCAAAAGCATCTTGTAATATCTTTTCTTTGATCTCTTTAATAGACATAAGCAAAATTCTCCTCAGATATTAGAGAACAACAACTCCATTTAATAATAAAATAGAGCCTAGCAATGACAATACTGCATAAGTCTCAACCATTGCCGGCATAACGACTGCTTTTCCGGTCTCTTCTGGTCTACGGGCGACAAGTCCGATGGCACCTGCAGATGCCTTTCCCTGGTAAATGGCTGAAAAAAAACCGGCAATAGCAATAGGCAAACAAGCATTCAGTATCTGCATACCCTGGTCAATGGTCAAAGAAATTGGTGCACCAGCAAATATACCAATTTTAGTTAATACTAAGAATCCGACTAGCAATCCATAAATTCCTTGTGTACCAGGAAGCGCCTGAAGCAGCAGTACAAGCCCAAATTTACTAGGATCTTCAGTCATTATTCCAGTTCCAGTTGTACCTGCAATGCCAACTCCTATAGCTGATCCAGACCCGGCCAAGCCAATTGCTAAAGCTGCTCCCAGGTATGCTAAAACAATTCCGTCTGTCATAAAATAAATCCTCCTTTTTTACACTAGATCGATCTAAATCATTTGTAAATTAGCAAATATAATAATTATAAAATTTATTGTTTTAATTATCTATATCTTCAAGCTTAATGTATTTAGTATTGAGGGTAAAAGGCCTGAAAGCTGTTCCACCTGCTTTATAAAATTTTGTAAAGAATTCAACATATTGTAATCTTGCATCATGTATAAAAGAGCTTAACACACTAATTAATAGATTAAAGGAATGGCCAATAATTAGAATAATGATTGTTATAATGAAGCCAATGTACGGGATTTTAACCATACTTGCTAACATGTTAAACATTTGAGCAATAATTCCTGTGGTTAATCCTAATGCAAATAACCGTGAATAAGATAGGATATCACTGAAATAACCGGTAATATCATATAATGCAAGTACACCGCTTCCAAATTTTAATAATATATTACTTTTTGTTCTCCCCTGGGTTAAAACAATAGAAATAACACCAATCAGAAATATAAACAGGGCAGCTTTTCCTATAGGTGCAGGTAACATTCCTTTTGCAAGTAACAGTATTAACCCTGATAACAGGAACAGCCACGATACCTGATCCATTAAACCATCTAAAAAATTACCGTTTTTCACATTATCAATGAAGTTTAAGATTATACCTGTGTAAATTTGAATTACTCCAAGTGCAAGACTCAATATTAGTAATGGAATTGGATTATCACTTGGCTCAAATAAGGCAAGCCCTTGAACTAAAATATTTTTTAAATTATTAAATATTGGTGGTAAATAATTTAATATATCACCAAACCAGCTACCTACAAGTATTCCTCCGAACATTCCCGAAATACCACAATAAAAAAACAATTTAAAAAATGTTTTAGCCCCTTCTTCTAATTTTAATTTTTTCATAGCAATATAACTCAATATTGCCAGAGATGCTCCATATCCTACATCAGAAAGACATAATCCAAAAAATATAAAATAGAATATTGCCAGTATTGGAGTTGGGTCATATTCATGATAATTAGGCAGACTGTAAAGTTGAGTAATTATTTCAAATGGTTTTGTAAATTTGTTATTAACTAAAGCAACGGGTACATCTTCGTCCTTCTTAGGCTCGGTAAAATAAATATCATATATAGTAAAGTGCTTCTCTAAATAATTTTCTAATTTTGGGATATCCTTATTTTGTATCCATCCTTTTATAACAACAGTGTTATCACTTTTTTTAAAATATTTTTTTATATCTTCTTTTTCTTGTCTACAACATAGAAAGTCGTATAGTGGATAAATATACTCATTATCTTCTTTTAATTTGGAGAGTGTTTGTTCTATCTCTCCTCTCCTGGTATCGATTGAATTTAGCTCTTTAGAAATAGTGTTCAGTATTTGTGTTGGAGTACCATTGATGGAGTAATTATACTTATATACATCAAAATTATATTTTTGTAAAACAGGCTCTATCTTTGGAAGATTTTCTTTTAAAACAATAAGGGCAGCATATACTTTATTTTTCTCTTCCTTTACTACCTGGATATAATTTGTTTTTATGTTTTCCAATTCAGTTTTAAATTTATTGAAATGTGCTTTTGCAATAGTTCCAAGTATAATTTTAATAAGTCTATATTGTTCAATTTCTTTTAAATCTAGTTCAAGGTTATGCCATTGCTGAACTTCCTGTCTTGTAGAAATTAATCTGTTTTCTTCTAATTTTAAAGAACTGAGTTCATTATCTAATTTTTTGCATTGTGAATGCAGTTTTTTATAGTCATATTGTCGGGATACTTCAACAAAATCAGAATATTGATAAGGCTTTTTTGATGATAAAAATGAGTTTAATCCACTATTCTGGTCATTTCCATAATCTGATAGCAGATCAATACAATATTTAACATTATTTAAACTGGACGTGGTGTCACTATCAATACTCTCTTCTATATTGTTCCAATTACGGAATTCTATGTCTTTATCACAATGAGTTATTTCGACACAACCTAATTTTTGTAATTCATTCAACAAAGGGTTCTTTATTGATAAATGAGCTAAAATATAAAATTTGCTTATTTGGGATACAGCCATGTTTATTTAACTATTTGGTCTAAGACTATTCCTACAGCCTGATCAAATTTGTCCTTTATATCTTTTTTTAATAGTGTTTTCTCTTTTTCTGATATTTCGTATATTTCTTTGGCTTTTTTATGAGCTTTATCGATCTTATTTTTTAAAATAAGTTTACCTTTTTCGTGAGAATCAGAGATTATTTTTTCCTTAATTTCAACTAGCTTATTTTTTTCATTCTCAATCATTTCTTTGGCTTCAATTTGTGCTTCTTCTATTATTTTCAGAGCATCATTCTCTGTATCCTTCAGTCCTTTTACTATTTTATTTAACATAATATCCTTACTCCAAAAGTAAATATACTTTGTTTAGTTGGTGGGTTGAAAACAATTGTTTTTAGCAAGAAAAACGTATTACGTAAAGAAATTTACCATAAATATATTGTAAAGTCAAACTATAAAATTCTTAATGAAAAATTTACTTATTTACGTAAAACCATCTAAGGCTTTAATTGCTTTACGATATCTAAATACATTTGTATTCTTTTTTTAGTGCCTTCAAGAATACCATACTTTTCTTCTTTAATTATTTGTGTTAAGTTAATTAATTTTACCTTTGTTACTCTATAATTATATTTTTTTACCGTTTTAGTTATAGCAACTTCTAAACCATATTTTAATAGATCAATATCATGGATCAGCGTTATTATTTCTCTTTTCATAGCTCTTTGGCCTGAAAGGTATGGCATAATAAATTGAGGAAAGTCTGTTATCAACCTTCCTTTACTAAAAATACCAATTGTCATGTCAGCTGAATCTTTCATAATTGGATTAATTAAGGAGTAAATATGTTCTGTTTTAAGGCCTATTAAATCTGCATCTAAGAATAATAATATTTCAGAATCTGTTTTTTCAAAACCTCTTTTAATAGCAGCACCTTTGCCGATGTTTCTTTCTATTTCAAATACACTAACTTCTAAGGATGTGGCAATTTCAACTGTTCTGTCAGTAGAACCATCGCTGACAACGATAATAGAGTTTATTTCAGGCACATTTTTTACAGTTTTTATAACTTCTGCAATGGTGGCTTCCTCATTATAAGCAGGTATAATAGCGGAAATATTCATTTACATTCCTCTTGAATCCAATTTTGTTATAAGTTAGTAACAGCCTATCTTTAAGTACAGTAACTAGACTTATTGTTTTGACATAGATTTGATCTCATTACGTAAAATATTAATAGCTTTTTCAATATTAGAATATCTGCCAATCAAAGAACCTTTTTTAAACAACATTGCTTCTTTTTTGCTAAAAGCAATTCCTGCATCAGCATTCCTGGCTTCCCCCGGCCCGTTAACAACGCAACCCATAATAGCAACATTTATAGGAAATCGTATACCTTGTAAGTCAGCTTCAACTTTTTTAGCGATTTCATATATATCTACTTCGCATCTTCCACAGGTCGGGCAGGTTATCAGGTTAAGACCAATTTTTCTAATTCCCAATGCTCGTAATATATCATGACCGACAATTACCTCTTTCACGGGGTCTCCGGTTAATGATATTCTGATAGTATCCCCAATTCCTTCATATAGTAGAATACTGATTCCCGCAGATGATTTAACTATTCCAGACTGTTCAAATCCAGCTTCAGTAATACCGATATGTAATGGAAAATCACATTTCTCAGCAATTACTTTATTTGCCTTTACAGTATCCATAACACTACTGGATTTAATGGAAATAACGATATTTTGATATTCTATTCTTTTTAAGAAATTGATTAACTGTTCGGCTTCCTCTATCAAAGCCAGATAGTTTGGTTCTTTATATTTTTCTATAACATTTTTACTCAAAGAACCAGCATTAATCCCGAATCTAATCAAAACATTTCTTTTTTCAGCTGCATCTATAACTTGCATAATTAAGGCTTCTTTTTTTATATTGCCAGGATTTAGCCTGATACCATCAATCCCATATTTAATAGCTTCTAAGGCTATTAAATAATTAAAATGTACATCAGCCATTACAGGCATTTTGGTTTCTTTCTTGATTATTGGTATAAACTTACATGATTCAATATCAGGAAAAGCAACCCTGACTAAATCACAACCAGCCGTTTCCAGGTTATTAATTTGCTCCAATGTTGTCTTAATATCTTTTACATCACAACTGGTCATTGATTGAACAGAAATAGGTTGGCCATTTCCCATTGATAGTGTTCCTATTCTTACAGCCCTACTCTCTCTTCTTTTAATATTGATTAGATCATCCATCTTATAAATAATACCTTTATTTATTTTTTTACAAATATTCTTAAAACATCCTGATAAGTAGCAATGATGAATATTGTTATAATCAATGTAAGCCCGAAAATATATAAAATATCAACATATTTTTGTTGCAATGGTTTACCTTTTACCTTTTCAATTATTAGTAAAAGTATATGTCCTCCATCTAAAGTAGGGATAGGAAAAAGGTTAATAAAACCCAAAAATATATTTATAATTGATGTAAAGAAAAGCAAGTTCAAGAAGCCAAACTGTGCTGCTTCTCCAGCCATTCGGGCTATACCTAAAGGCCCTGCTAACTCAACAGATGCTTTACCTGTGAACATCTCTAAAAAACCTTCTATAATCACTCCTAACATTTCCTTAGCAGTAGAAAAAGCTTTTCCAAATGATTGCCAGATAGATAGTTTCTTTAATTCGAGGTCCAATGTTATCCCTATTAAAGCTCTGTCATATTCTTCATTATATTCAGGAGTAAGAATTGTATTGAAAATATTTTTATTTCTTAAAATTTTTACTGATATCTGGCAATCCAGACAATCATTAATAATTTTTGAAATATCTTCAGCATTTTCGATTTCCAATGAATCAATGGCTACAATTTGATCCCCTTTTTGTAAACCAGCTAATGCGGCAGGGGAACCAGGTGATACATCACTTATTGAATTAGTTAAAGTGGCAATACCGGAAAAGAAAAATACAATGGTTAATAATAATATTGCTAAAACCATATTCATTATCGGGCCATTAATTATAACAGAAACTCTTACAAGAAAAGATTTCTTATCAAACCTCTGGTTTTCTGGTATGATTTCATCAGAATTGCTATTTATTCCATCACTTCCTTGATTGCTTTCTGAAACCTCTCCAGCCATCTTTACATATCCACCAAAAGGCAACAGGCTCAATACATACTCTGTTCCCTTAAAAGTGAATCCTGCAATTTTAGGCCCAAATCCCAAAGAGAATCTAAATACTTTAATTCCTGATACTTTTGCAGTGATAAAATGTCCAAATTCGTGAAATAAAATAGCTATACCCAGTACAAAGGCAAAAGCAAAAAAAGTTATCAATTTATATATTCTCCTTGCATATTTTTTCGGCAAGTTTTCTTGCTTCACGATCCTGGTTAATAATATCATGTATGCTTGGATTAAGTATATTCTTATGGTCTTTTA
>CAZLMD010000001.1:29436-46204 GCA_964560535.1 uncultured Atribacterota bacterium | reverse complement strand
GGCAAAATGTATTGGGATCCTCATATCATGATTACTCAGTTGGGCTAACATGCTGCCATCATCAAATTGGACAATTGCATGGATATAACTTTGGGGGTGTATCAGTACTTCGATGTTATTTAAAGGAACACCAAACAGCCAGTATGCTTCTATTACCTCTAACCCCTTATTCATCAATGTAGCAGAATCAACCGACACTTTTTTACCCATTTTCCAGTTGGGATGACTTAAAGCTTCTTCTACAGTAACATTTTTAAAAGCACTCTCTTTTAAATGGTAGAAAGGGCCGCCTGAGCCAGTAATAATAAGTTTTTCAATATTGTCATAATTATCTTGTGAAATACATTGAAAAAGTCCGCTATGCTCGCTATCAATAGGGATAATCTTTACATTATTTTTTTTAACTTTTTTCATTATTATTTCACCAGCAGAAACGATAATTTCTTTATTAGCCAAACATATTAGTTTTTTTGCATCAAGTGCTTCTACTACTGGTTTTAAAGCAGCCATTCCTGTTATAGCTACAACAACTAAGTCAATATCTTGCGATGTTGATATCTTTGTTAACCCATATTCGCCATATAGTATATGGCAATTAATTTTGTTATTTAACCTTTTTATTAATTCTTTGGCTAATTTTTCATCTCTCACTACTGCAAATTTTGGTTTAAACTTTAAAATCTGTTCCATGAATAACTCTAAGTTGCTCCATGCTGAAAGAGCTAAAATATCAAATCTCTCTGGATCATTTTCAATGACCTGCAAAGTTTGTGTTCCAATAGAACCAGTAGAGCCTAGAATTGCTATACGTTTTCTCATAATTAAAAATAATCTCCAAATTTTATAAAATTACTCTGAAAATATAATAGAGAATCGGGATTGAAAATAAAATACTATCAATGCAATCTAAGATACCACCATGTCCCGGAATTAAATTTCCAGAGTCTTTGACTCCAAAATTTCTCTTTATTAAAGATTCGAACAGATCACCTGCCTGACCGGATATGGATGTAATGGCACCTAAAAGAAGAAGCACATATATATTTACCGGTAAAACAGTATAAAAAATCAAAGCACATATTATACCGCCAAATATTCCAGCTAAAGCTCCTTCAACAGTTTTATTAGGACTTATATACGGAAAGGGATGTTTTTTTCCAAATTTTACTCCAAATAGGTATGCAACCGTATCGCTTATCCAGGTAATAAAAAGAACAAAAATCAATATTAACTTTCCTCTTTCTAATTCTATTATACTCAAAAAGAAAGAGAGCAATTGTCCTGTATATACAGCAAAAAATAGAGTCAAACAAATATTTAAAACACTATTACTTTTATTTTTTGAAAAAAATTGTTCGAATAGAATAACAAAGAATAGAATAACAAAGAATAATTTCACATAAATACTTGGGTAAAGATTTAACAGCTTCTCCTGGAACAAGAAGAATATTGTTAAGGCAACACCCGGTAATAGTGAAAGTCGATACCCTTGATTTGCTACGATGCATCTTGATTCCCAAAAAGCTAATATCGAAAATAAAATAATAGCGGTATAGTATAATAGTCCACCAAGATGGATTATGAATAAAATAATTGGAAGTAATATAATGATTAAAAGTGTTCGAGTGGTTATTTTTTCAAACTTTTCCCCCAAATTTTCTCACCCTTTTTTCATAATCATTCAATGCTTTCCATAACTGTTTTTTTGAAAAGGCTGGCCAGAAGGTCTTTGTAAACCACAATTCAGTGTATGCTATTTGCCATAAAAGGAAATTGCTAATTCTCAACTCCCCTCCTGTTCTAATCAATAAGTCTGGATCAGGAGATCCAGATGTAAAGAGATGGCTAGTAATTAAATCCTGGGTTACCTCGGATAGTCCAATTTTTCCTGCAAGTATTTCTCCAGAAATTGATTTAACTGCATGACATAGCTCTGATCTTCCACCATAGTTTAATGCAATGTTAAGTGATAAAATGTTATTCCCAGAAGTTTCTTCTTCTACATTTTCCATGGCTAATTGTAGTGGCACTGGTAAATTATCTCTTTGACCAATAAATTTTAATTTAATTTTATTTTCCAGTAGCCCTTTTTTTTCCTTTTCAATTATTTCTAAAAAAAGTTCCATAAGTGAGGATATCTCTTGTTGGGATCTTTTCCAGTTTTCTGTCGAAAATGCAAATAGAGTTAAAAACTTTATTTTGGCTTTAATAGATTCAACGATAACCATTCTAACGGTGTTAACACCTACTTTATGACCGGCAGAACGCGGTAAATTGTTTTTCTTTGCCCACCTACCGTTCCCATCCATTATTATTGCCAGATGATTAGGGATTATTTTTAATGAATGACTGTATGATTTGTTTTTGTCGTTTTTTGTCATAACAGCTCTACCAGCTTATTAGGAATTAGTACTCTAATCGCATAAAATACACAAATAGATAACTTTATAAAAAAAACCCCACTTTCAGATAAATATATACTGCATAAACCATTGGGGGCTATTTGTTAATATTAAAAATAAGTATATTCATTAGATATTATTTTTGTTATTGAACATGAAATAATATTATAAAAGTTATTTACTATACTTTCATTATTTCTATTTCTTTTAGCTTATTAATTTCATCGAGCTCTTTAATATAGGAATCTGTCAGATCCTGTATTTTTTTAAAGATATCTTTGCTCAAATCCTCAGAAATATCACCATTTTTTTCTGACTTTTTGACCTGATCATTAATTTCCCTTCTAACATTTCTGATGGCTATTTTTCCAGATTCAACCTCTTTTTTGGCAACTTTCACTAACTCCTTCCTCCGTTCTTCAGATAAAGGGGGGATTGATAAACGAATGAAAGTCCCATCATTATTAGGGGTTAACCCTATATCAGCTTTCCAGATAGCTTTTTCAACTTCATTAACATAACTTTTATCCCATGGCTGTATAATAATTAAATCAGATTCTGGAACAGTAATGTTTGCAATCTCTTTTAAAGGAGTTGATACTCCATAATAGTCAATTTTAATTTTTTCAACTAACATTGTTGAGGCTCTTCCTGTTCTTATTTGTAATAACTCTTGTTGTGTGGCTTCTATAACCTTTTTCATTTTGCTTTCAGTATCTTTAGTTATTTCAGACAGCATATTTAATCCTCCTTTACAATGGTTCCGATAGGTTCACCCAATATTACTTTTTTTATGTTTCCAGGCAAATTTAAATTAAATACAATTACGGGTACATTGTTTTCCATACAAAGAGATATAGATGTTGCATCCATTACTTTCAAGTTTTTATTCAAAAATTCAAGAAAATTAATCTTTTTGAATTTTAATGCATTAGAATTTAAAAATGGATCTGATTCATAAATTCCATCAACTTTCGTGGCTTTTAACATGGCTTCAGCGTCTAGCTCTATTGCTCTCAGTGCAGCAGCTGTATCTGTGGTAAAAAAGGGATGTCCAGTACCGGCAGCAAGTATAATAATTCTTCCTTTTTCTAAATGTCTTATAGCCCTCCTGCGAATATAGGGTTCAGCAATAGCTCTCATCTCTATGGCTGTTTGAACTCGTGTTTCAATACCAAGTTTTTCCAGAGAATCCTGTAAGGCAAGTGCATTAATAACAGTTCCCAGCATTCCCATGTAATCAGCCGATACCTGGTTTATTCCTTTGGCACTCGCTTCCTTACCTCTAAAAATATTACCACCACCAATAACAATGGCAATTTGTACACCCATTTGTTTTATTTCAGACAATTCTGTTGATATAAAATTAACCTTTTCAATATCAATTCCAAACTTTTTCCTTCCGGAAAAAGACTCACCGCCCAGCTTCAATAGTATTCTCTTGTAAATAGATTGCTTATTTTCCATTTTACTCCAATTATCCAATTATAATTAATTAATCATATTTTATTAAACAAAATATGAGAATGATCTTTTAATAGCCCGGGTCTTTTATTCACCAAGTTGATATCTGACAAATCTTTTTATTTGAATATTTTCTTTCAATTTTGATATGGTTTCAAGGACTAATTGATTGATTGTTATTTCAGGGTTACGTATATAATCTTGTTCCATAAGGCAAATCTCTTTAAAATACTTGTTCAACTTTCCTTCTACAATACCATCTAAGATCTTTTCTGGCTTATTGGTACCGGCTAATTGCCCAACATATATTTCTTTTTCTTTTTCAATAACTTCAATCGGTACGTCATCTCTTTTTACGTATTTAGGATTGGCAGATGCAATTTGTAGTGTAATGTTTTTTGCCAGCTCATTAAATTCCTGAGTTTTAGCAACAAAATCTGTTTCACAATTAATTTCAAGTAAAACCCCTATTCTGCCATTTAGATGTATGTATGACGCAATAGTACCATTTGAAGCTTTCCTTCCCAATTTAGAGCTGGCTGCTTGAATACCTTTTTTACGCAAGTAATCAGCTGCTTTTTCTAAATCTCCACCAGTATGTACCAATGCCTTTTTACAATCCATCATACCGGCACCAGTTTTTTCTCTTAAATTCTTTACCATTTCGGCACTAATAGTCATTTTGCTAGCTCTCCTTATTGTTAGACTTTTAATAATATATTAAACACAAATTACAACTTATATTTACTGTTACTATACGGCAATTTTAATATTATTCTCTTCTGATATTTTTTTGCCTTCAATTACTGCATCAGCAATCACAGAGGTCAACAGTTTTATTGCCCTTATAGCATCATCATTACCAGGAATAATATAATCAATCTCTTCAGGGTTGCAGTTTGTATCGACAACAGATACAATAGGAATAGCTAATTTTCTTGCCTCTGCTACTGCATTTCTTTCTCTCTTGGGATCTATAATAAACAAGGCATCTGGCAGTTTGTCCATATATTTAATACCGGTCAGCAATCTAACTAATTTCTCCTGCTCTCTTTTTAAAACTATTACCTCTTTTTTTGGCAATAGAGAAAATTGATTATTTTTTTCCATTTCTTCAAATTGAAATAAGCGTTTTACTCTATGATTAATAGTATTAAAATTAGTTAGCGTTCCCCCAAGCCATCTGTAATTAACATATGGCATACCACATTTTTCAGCTTCAGTGTAGATAGACTCCTGTGCCTGTTTTTTTGTTCCTACAAACAATATAGTACCATTTTTACTGGCAAGGTCACGCACGAAATTATATGCATCATCTATAAGTTTAATAGTTTGTTGTAAATCGATAATGTAAATATTGTTTCTCTCAGTAAAAATATACGGTTTCATTCTGGGATCCCAACGTCTTTTTTGGTGTCCAAAGTGGACCCCAGATTCTAATAATTGTTTCATTGATATAACACTCAAATGGCCACTCTCCTTTTAAAATTTTTAATAATGATATATTTTAAAACTATGTTACACAGATTATTTAACACATTTTAGCCTATTAAGTACAAATATTGATAAACATAGTTGTAATATATAGCGAAACCAAATTAGTATATCATAGTTAAATTTGTTATTCAAGATTGATATTTTATTTTTATAAAAATTAAGTATATTTCGGAAGAAAACAGTTAATTATTATATATAACGCTATCATTTATTAACCTGCTAGTCAAATATTAAGCAATAAGAAATTGGTTAATTTCAGTTATTTTAATTGTTTGACTATCTGTTATTTGTTTAAATTGGGAAAACTGTTTAATTACCTTAATACCATACCGGTAGTTATTTATAAAATATATTTACTCAAATCTTCCTTCTGGATAATTTTTTGTAAACGGGTTATGACATATTTTTTGGTAATAAATATTTTTTTTCCAATCATTTTGGGTGCATTGAAAGAAACACGATCTAATAATTTTTCCATAACAGTATAGAGACGCCTGGCTCCGATATTTTCATTTTGTTCATTTAACAATGCAGCCATTTTAGCAATTTCTTTGATTGCTTCAATACCAAAATCTAATTCGATGCCTTCAGTTCTCATAAGTGCTTTATATTGTTTGATCAATGAATTGTCAGGTTCGATAAGTATTTTTTCTAAATCCTGTTGCCCGAGGTTATCCAGCTCAACCCGTAACGGAAATCGTCCCTGCAATTCAGGGATTAAATCTGAGGGCTTAGAAATATTAAAAGCACCGGCAGCGATAAAAAGTATATAATCAGTTCTAACTGCTCCATATTTGGTCATTATCGTAGACCCTTCTATAATTGGCAGGATATCTCTCTGTACTCCACTTCTTGATACATCAGGACCATATGTTCTATCTTTCATTGCTATTTTATCGATCTCATCTATAAAGACTATGCCGAGTTCTTCAGTCCTATCTATAGCTTCTTTAGCAATCTTATTCATGTCTAACAATTTTTCCAACTCATCATCCACAAGAATTGTTTTTGCTTCAGAAATTTTAACTCTCCTTCTCCTTTTTCTACCAGGAACTATCTTGTCCAAAATATCTTTAAAATCCAAACCCATCCCTTCCATTCCAAGGTTAGAGAATATCTCTATAGAAGAACGACTTTGTTCCTCAATTTCAATGCTAATCTCTCTCTCATCTAATTCACCATTTCTCAGTTTAGACCTCAGTCTTTCTTTAGTCTTCAAGTATCTTTCTTTTTGTGAATCTTCAGGTCTTTGAGTTATTTGATTGACAGATAAGGGATTCTCTTTATCAGTAGCATCAATGGCCGGGGGTTGGAAATTTTTTGAATTATTAAAAGTAGCATCTTCTTGCTCTTTCAAATTTGACTGACTTACAGGTAGCAATGATTTTAATATTCTTTCTTCTACTCTCTCCTCCGCTTTTTCTCTAACTTCATCAATTTTTTCTTTGCGTACCAACTGCACTGCTGCCTGTGTTAAATCTCTTATCATAGAGTCAACATCTTTTCCCACATAACCTACTTCAGTAAATTTAGTTGCCTCAACCTTGATAAAGGGAGCCTGCACTAATTTTGCCAGCCTGCGTGCTATCTCTGTTTTACCAACCCCTGTTGGACCAATCATAATAATATTTTTCGGGGTTATTTCTTCCATTAGTGTTTTGGGTAATTTTTTCCTTCTGATCCTATTTCTCAGTGCAATAGCAACAGCCTCTTTTGCCTGTTTTTGGCCAACAATATACTTATCTAACTCGGCTACTATTTCTGATGGGATAAGTTCTTCCACTTAAATACCTCCTTTGTTAACCTTTTAGTGTTTCAACAATTATATGGCTATTAGTATAAATACAAATAGAGGAAGTGATTTCTAATGCCTTAAGGGCAATTTCAGTAGCAGAAAACTTTGTATTAGATAATAGGGCCTGGGCTGAAGCCAGGGCATATGGTGCACCAGAGCCAATGGCAGCGATAGGTCTATCAGGTTCTATTATGTCACCATTTCCAGAAATTGTGAAAATATTCTCTAGATCAGCAACGATGAGTAAAGCCTCAAGTCTTCTCAATGTTCTGTCTGTTCTCCAATCTTTGGCTAGTTCAATAGATGCACGTTTCAGATTACCGAGATATTCCTCGAGCTTACTCTCAAACCTTTCATATAATGTTAAGGCATCTGCAGCTCCTCCTGCAAAGCCTGTTAATACTTTATTCTGATATATTTTTCTAATTTTTTTAGCTTTATTTTTAACAATAGTATTACCCAGAGTAATCTGTCCATCTCCAGCAATGGCTATTTCACTATCTCTTTTAATAGCAAGGATTGTAGTTCCTTTATACATAACTTATTCCCTCCCTAAACTTGAATATTTTCGTTTATCTCTGATCTTGCCCTATCAATTTCAAAAATATCATCTATTATTTTCTAGGAATAGATTTTTTGTAGGTTTCTACTAATTTATTTTTAGTAATATGTGTATAAATTTGTGTAGTTGATAAACTTTCGTGACCCAGTAGTTCTTGGACAGATCGTAAGTCAGCACCGCCATTAAGAAGGTGTGTGGCGAAGGTGTGTCGTAAGACATGTGGACTCATTTTTTTACTCAAAGACGTTTTTTGTATGCTGTTACTTATTATCATTCTGATACCTCTGGTAGAAAGTCTCTCTCCAAAACAATTCAAAAACATAGCCTTTTTTGATATTGATTTAAAATATTTTTTTCTGGGTACCAGCCCTCTTATTTTAAAATAACTTCTTAAAGCATTTTTGACAGGATTACTTAGCGGCAAAATCCTTTCCTTGGAACCTTTCCCCAATATCTTAATGGTATCATCATCCAGATTAATATCTTCGATGTCAAGATTGGATAATTCAGCTACTCTGACTCCTGTACCATATAGCAATTCAAAAATAGTCTTATTTCTAATTCCTATCGGTGTGTCAATTTTTAAAGAATCAAACAATTCTAAAACTTCTTCATAAAACAAAAATTCTGGCAATCTATTTTTTGCTTTTGCAGTCTGAATATATTCTGCTGGATTCTTTGTAATAAATCCTTCTTGAAGCAGAAATCTAAAAAATATGCGTAGAGAAGATATTTTCCTTGCAATTGTTCTATCACTATATTTTTTCTGTTTTAAATGAAAGATATAACTTCTGATTATTTGAAAATCAATACAAACTAGACAGCTCACAGCTTTTTGGTCATTTGCATAGCTGGCTAAATCAATAATATCTTTCAAATAGGCATTAACTGTGTTAAATGAAAAATGCTTCTTATTTTTTATGTGATCACTATATTCTTTTATAATATCTTTATTATTTAGGCTATTATTCATTTTTTTTAGAAAATCTCTCATGGTAAATACATTCTTTGTTACTGCATTGATAGAGAATGCCTTTTTTCTTATTATTAATTTTAAGTAAAATCGAATTACAGTCAGGACATTTTCTATCTATTGGAGGGAAAATAGAATAAAAATTACAGTCAGGGTATTTGCTGCAACCATAAAAAGCCCTACCCCTCTTGCTTTTCAGTTTAACAATTTCACCACCACATCCATCTAAGGGACAGGAAATGCCAATTTTTAAAAGATAAGGCTTTGTCGGGTGTTTGAGTGAAAACTTGGAACAGGCTAAATATTTGCCATAAGGACCAACTCTTATCTCCATAAGATTGCCGCATTCGGTGCATTTCTCATCAGTCAATTCCTGAGAAGGCTCAAGAACTGATTCATCCGGGGGGTTTGCCAGTAATTTTTCTATATTTTGGGACAAAGGATAGTAAAAATTATTTAAAATATTTTGCCAATCACCATCGTGTGATTCTATTTTATCTAATTCACTTTCCATGATTGCTGTAAATTTTATATTAATTATATTTGGAAAATATTTCATTAAAAAATGGTCTACTAAAACCCCCAACCTGGTTGGTAACAATCTTTTGTTATCTTTTTCGACATAGCCTCTGCTAAGTATCTTATCTATAATACTTACATAAGTACTTGGTCTACCTATGCCTTCTTTTTCTAAAACTTTTACCAGACTTGCCTCATTATACCTGGCAGGCGGTTTTGTAAAAAATTGTTTAGGGTCAACTTTTAATAGTTTTAATCTTTCATCTTCCTGTAAATCTGGTAAAATAACGCTATCGGAATCTTTTTCCTCTAATGTTTTTAAATATCCATCAAAAATTATATTACTACCATTGACCTCAAAAATATATTCATTTGCTTTGATTTTGATATTTTTACGTTCGAATAAAGCAGATTTCATCTGACTGGCTATGTAGTATCTCCATATTAATTGGTACAATTTGAATTGGTCAGATGTTAAACTACTTTTAATGCTTTCTGGTTCCAGGTCAATTGAGGTGGGCCTAATTGCCTCATGTGCATCCTGTATTTTAGCAGCCTCCTTGCCTTTTCTTTTTTGCAATCTGCTTCTACCTGATATTTGGTAATTTTTACCATAGTGTTCCAGAATATATTTATTGGCATTTAATTTAGCTTCTTCAGAAAGTCTGGTTGAATCGGTTCTCATATAGGTGATTAATCCCAAAGTTTCTTTATTGGCAATCTGTATTCCTTCATATAGTTGTTGGGCAATATGCATGGTTTTTTTAACTGAAAAATTTAATTGAGTAAATGCTTTTTGTTGCAAAGTACTTGTTTTTAAGGGAAGTGGGGGGTGTTTATATTCTTTCGTAGTAGTTATCTTCGAAACGATGAATTGACTATTTTTAATTTTCTTGCAATTTAATGCTGCCTCTTCTTTATTTGTAATCTTTATTTTAGCACCATCTTTTGAAATTAAGGCAACCTGAAAAGCATTCTCTTCAGAACTATTTTCTTTTAGCAATAATACATTAATTTTCCAATATTCTTCTTGTTTAAAAGCATCAATCTCTTTTTCTTTTTTAACGATCAAATGTACAGCAACTGATTGGACTCTACCAGCACTCTTCCCTTTGGTATATTTATAACATAAAGGGCTAACTTTATATCCGACCAGGCGGTCCAATAATCTGCGGGCAATCTGTGAATTGATTAAATTCATATTGAGTCTTCGCGGGTTTTCTATTTCCTGTAATACAACATTTTTAGTAATTTCATTAAATGTAACTCTACATTCTTTATGCTCAATATTTAACTCTTGAGCTATGTGCCAGGAAATCGCCTCACCTTCTCTGTCCGGATCTGTGGCTAATAAAATATAATCTTTCCCTTCTGCAATATTTTTTATATTCTGAACTATTTGTCTTTTTCCAGGAATCATAATCCAGGTGGGTTGAAAATTGTTCTCTATATCAATACCCATCCTCGATTTTGGTAAATCCTTGATATGACCTTTGCTTGAAACGATATGGAATTTATCCCCTATCATCTCTTTTAATACTCTTTCTTTTGTTGGGGATTCAACTACTATAAGACCTTTTTTCATAAATGTTTCTTTCAATTTTTAAATATTCATTATTATGTTTTTTTAATATATTTTTTACTGAAAAATACTTTGTTTTCCTTACGTTGTATTAATCTAACAATATTGCTTCTGTGCCGATATAGTGCTAATAAATTAATAATTATTAAAAATATTTTAAATTCAAAAGATGTTTTGAATAAGAAAGCAAGGATAAGCATACTAAAGACTGAAGTAAGTGAACCGAGCGCAGAAAATTTGAATACAGCTACAATTGTAACCCATATTAGTGCAGAGATAATTGCGATAAATGGGTTTAAGAAAATAATGACTCCATATGTAGTTGCTATACCTTTACCACCGTTAAATTTTAAAAAAATAGACCAATTATGGCCTATGATGGCAAATAATCCAGCCAATAGATAAACTATATAATTTTCGGATATCAATGTTAGCATGTAAACCGCAATAAAACCTTTTAGACAGTCTCCGATTAAAACTAAGATAGCACATTTTACACCTAAAACACGAAAAATGTTTGCAACTCCGATGTTGCCACTTCCATACTCCCTTATGTCGATATTTTTTAAATACTTTCCCACTAAAAAGCCAAATGGTATTGAACCCAACAGATAACTTAAAAGTAAGAATACAATAATTATTGAATACATGGTTAATCCTATTTCACATTTTATCGGCGTTTTTCATAAATAAACTCGATAGGAATACCTTTAAAATCAAATTTATCAATGAATTGATTCTCAATATACCTTTGATACGAATTATATAAAAGTTTGGTATTGTTTACAAATATTTTAAAAGAAGGGGGCTTGGTTCCCACCTGGGTTATATAATAAAAACGAGCCCTCCTCCTATTAATTACTTTAGGAGGCCTGCTATTAACAATATTTTGCAATAAACTATTTAAATTTGAAGTAGAGATTTTTTTATTGTATTTTTTAAATACTTCTACAATCTTGTTTAATAGTAACAAATAATCTCTTGTGGGATCTATGGCTACGGTGGTTAGAATCGGAGCATCCTTTAAAAAACTTAAATCACTTTTACTTATTTGTAAAAGATAGTTTTTGTCAATTCCAATATTTTGTTTTACTAAATCATATTTATTTAAAAGCACAATACAGGCTTTTTTTTCAGCAATAATTCTACTCGCCAGGCGTTTATCCTGCATGCTAATAATATGTGTTGCATCTAAAACTAATAATACAATATCAGCCTTCTTAATGGAATTGAGTGATCTCAAATTACCAAAATATTCCACAATATCCTTCACTTCTTTTTTTCTTCTCAAGCCTGCGGTGTCAACAAAATCAAACCTATATTCATCAAAGTCAATCGAGGCTTCAATGGCATCTCTTGTAGTACCGGGCTTTTCATCAACTATTATCCTTTCTTCTTGTAAAATAGCATTTAGAATACTTGATTTACCAACATTGGGCTTACCAATAATAGCAATTTTTATTATATCTTTTATTTCTTCAATCGAAACTTTTTTGCTATTCTTTTCGGGTATTAAATCACTAACTTTTTCCAATAGCTCATAGATATTTATACCTTGTTCAGCAGAAACAAGAAGAAGATCTTCAAAACCTAATTTATAAAAATAGCTTAAATCATAATTTTTATTCTTTATGTCACATTTATTTATTGCCAGGATAGTCTTTTTATTATTTTTCCTAATTAGTTTAGCAATATCCATATCTTCTTGCTGAATCCCTGTCATAACATCTAAAAGTAATATGATTACCTCTGATTCAATGATAGCCTTCTCAGTCTGTTCTAATATTTTTTTTTGGATAGAATCTTTCTTGCTAAGATGATCAATGCCACCGGTATCAACTAAGATAAATTCTTTGCTGCCCCATTCAACCTTTGAAAAATTCCTGTCTCTAGTGATGCCGGATTCAGATAACACAATAGCTTTTTTAAAACCAACAATGCGGTTGAATAAAGTAGATTTTCCTGTATTTGTTTTTCCAACAATAGCAACTTTTTTATTCATATTTTTTAACATTCTTAAGTAGTTTTATTTATAAATAATTAAATAATTTGCAATTTTTTTTGAATATTTATTATAGCATTCTCAGGGTCTTTTGATTCAAATATTTCAGAACCAACCACAAGGATGTTTGCCCCGGCTCTATTGACTTGTTGTATGTTATCACTGTTAATGCCACCATCAACTTGAATATCAATATTTTTTGTACTTTGAACGACCATTTCTCGTGCTTGAGAAATTTTCTCATACATGGACGGGATAAATCGTTGTCCACCAAAACCAGGGTTAACAGTCATTATTAATATAACATCTATTTTATATAAAACCAGACTTATCATCTCTAAAGGAGTAGAAGGGTTGAGTGCTACCCCTGCTTTCAATCCAGAATCTAGAATCATCTGCAGTGTTCTATCTAAATGCAGGCAAGCCTCTACGTGAATAATTAAACTATCTTGAGAATCCAAAATCTTTGAAAAATCCTGGATATATCTTTCAGGCTTTTCTATCATTAAATGTACACTGAGAGGAAGCCTTGTGTTTTTTCTAATTGTTTCAACAATTTTTGGTCCAAAAGTAATGTTTGGTACAAAATTTCCATCCATAACATCAAGGTGAATTGAATCAGCTTTATTTTTCTCTAAAAAAAGTAATATTTCTTTCAGACAGGAAAAGTCTGCATTTAATATTGATGGAGCTAATTTATTTTTTAACATTGTATTACCTCTTTTTTGTTTAAAAATAACATTATTAAAATGATTCTCTATCCAAACTTCTATATTGAATTGCTTCAGCTATATGTGAGGTCTGTATTTCTTCTATTTTATCAAGGTCAGCAATTGTCCTCGATAATTTTAATATCTTATCATATGCTCGCGCACTGAATTTTAATTTTTCCATAGCACTGCTCAACAAAATACATGCCTCTTTAGAAAGAGAACAGTATTTTTCAATATCTTTACGGTTCATCTGTGCATTGCTATAAATATTTCTGTCTTTAAACCGGTTTAGTTGTATCGTTCTAGATTTTTCAATTCTTTTTCTAATTTCAATTGAACTCTCGCTTACACCTTTACTTCTAACTAATTCCTTATAATCTAATCTGGGGACTTCAATCTGTATATCTATTCTATCTAACAGGGGACCTGATATTTTTGCTTTATATTTTTGTATCTGGTATGGGGTACAAGTACATTGTTTTGCAGAATCTCCAAAATAGCCACAAGGGCAAGGATTGGCAGCAGCAACAAGCATAAAACGGGATAGATAAGTTACAGAGCGTAAAGCTCTAGAAATAGTAACATTTCCGTTCTCAACAGGTTGGCGTAATGATTCCAATGCTGATCGACTAAATTCCGGAAGTTCGTCTAAAAAGAGTACTCCATTATGAGCTAAACTTATCTCGCCCGGTTTTGGAAAAGTACCTCCACCTATCAGCCCAATGTTGCTAATAGTGTGATGAGGGGCTCTAAAAGGCCTGTTAGTTATAATAGGGCTATTCAAATTTATATATTTCGAGATACTGTATAAACGGGTAATTTCAATTGATTCCTCCAGAGTTACGCCTGGCATAATTGTTGGAAGTCTTTTTGCCAGCATAGTTTTGCCAGAACCCGGTGGCCCAACCATTATTACATTGTGTCCACCAGCTACGGCCACTTCTAAAGCTCTTTTTGCCTGATGTTGTCCTTTGACATCTGAAAAATCGACAGAATAGTTTTTGCCATTCGAAATAATACTTTCTTTATCGAGATGGTATGGATCAATATTCTCTTCATTATTTAAAAATCTAACTACCTGACGTAGATTTGAAGCGGGATAGATATTTATATCATCAACTATGCCTGCTTCTATTGCATTTTCTTGTGGTACTATAATTTTTGTAATACCATTTTCTTTTGCCATCAATGCTATTGATAATACACCATTAATGGGCCTTATATTTCCATTAAGAGAAAGTTCACCAACTATAATAAAATCTTTTATAGAATTACTTTGTAATTGGTTATTAGCAATTAGTGTCCCGACAGCTATGGGTAAGTCTAATGCAGGACCTTCTTTTTTAACATCTGCTGGGGCCAGATTAACAGTTATCCTCTGCATGGGAAACTGATATTCAGAATTCTTTAAAGCAGACCTAACTCTTTCTCGCGATTCCTGTACAGCTGTATCTGGCAGACCTACAATATTAAAAGATGGCAAACCATTAGCTACATCAACTTCAACTTCAACAAGAAATGCTTCAATCCCAAAAAGGGCGGCACTGGAAAGCTTCGAAATCAAAATAACACCTATATCTATATAATATATTTATTAATGTTTAGTTTCATGGAAAAATGCATTAGTGATGTGTCTTAACTTTACTAATACATCTTCATCGAAATTAAGGGTAATAATATCAAAACGGAACATTTTTTCTTCAATTTTTTTCATTTTAATATAGAATTGCGCTACTCTTATTATTTTATTTTTCTTATAATGAGTGATAGATTCTTCAGGAAACCCGTATTTATAAGACTTTCTTGATTTCACTTCAATAAAGCAAATGCAATTATTCTTTTCTGCTATTATATCTATTTCCCCGAAAGGTACTTTAAAGTTGTTTTCTAATACTTTATATCCTTTTTTACAGAGATAATGCATTGCTATTTTTTCTCCGGTAGCCCCCGTTATCTTGTTCATATAAAATATTTCGCCATGATTATCAATATTTTTAAATATAATTTTTGTTTAAAGAGAGGCAATGCCTCCAAATGTTTTTCTATGTATTGGACTAATACCATTATTTTTAATTGCCTCTAAATGCTTTTTTGTACCATACCCCATATTTTGATTAAAATGATACAATGGATATTCTTTGTGGAATAGCTCCATCAGATTATCCCGATAAACTTTAGCAATAATTGAGGCAGCCGCTATAGAGATACTTTTATCTTCACCTTTAACTAGGTTATTCTGGTTTATTTCAATAAAAGGAATTGTCAATGCATCAATTAGCAGATAATCAGGTATTTTTTTAAGAGCCCAGATAGATCTTCTCATCGCTAGCAAGGTTGCCTTTACGATATTAATTCTATCAATGGTACAAGGGTTTACCAGACCTATTCCAATATCAAACGATTTTTTAGTAATTAATTTGGATAAAGTTTTCCTTTTAGCTCTACTTAATTTTTTAGAATCTTTTAAGTCACTAATAAAAAAAGAATCAATGTCTTTTATTACTACGGCTGCAGCAACTACTGGACCTGCTATAGCTCCCCGACCAACTTCATCAATTCCAGCAATTATATGAAAATCAGATAATAAAAGACATCGTTCAATAGCTTTTAAATTTTCTATTCTGACTCGTTCTTGATATAGAAATGAGATTCTATTTCTTATACGTAAAATTGTATTTTTATATTTTATCAATTTTTACGAAACATTAGGACATTAATCCTTTTTGCCCTACCTTATCTCTCAAAAAATATAACTTAGCCCTTCTGGCAGATCCTTTCTTAATTAAATTAATACTTTCTATAAGAGGGGAATGTATAGGAAATATTTTCTCAACACCAATTCCTTTAGAAACTTTTCTTACAGTAATAGTCTCCCTACTCCCACTATGCTTCCTAGCAATCAATATCCCCCTGAATATTTGAATTCTTCTTCTATCACCTTCGATTATTTTTTGGTGTACTTCAATCAAATCACCAGGTTTAATATCTGTCATTTCTTTTTTTAATTGAGCATTTTCAATATGATTAATATAATCCATCAATTCTTCCTTTCTTTAATACTCAGTTTTAGTCATTTTATTTAAAATATCAATTTCATCTTTAGAAAATTTTTTATTAATTAATAAATCAGGTCTTCGGATAAATGTTCTTAATAAAGATTGTTTTTTTCTCCATTGATCAATTTTTTTATGATCACCAGATAAAAGTATTTTCGGTACTTTAAAACCTTTAAAAGTTTCTGGTCTGGTAAAATGAGGGT
>CAZLMD010000001.1:26967-29336 GCA_964560535.1 uncultured Atribacterota bacterium | reverse complement strand
GTCTAATTTATTTTTATTCGTTTTATGAATGTATTCCACTGCATCAATAATAGGTTCTGGCTTTAAAATCATTCCAGGACCGCCGCCATAAGAATAATCATCAACACTTTTATGCTGATCTTTGGCAAATTCTCTAAAATCAACAATATTGATTTTTACCAGCTCTTTTTCCCTGGCTTTATTGATAATACTCTGGGAAAATGGTGAATCAAACATCTTAGGGAAAATTGTTAGAATATCTATTTCCATATTTTTCCTTGAATTATTAAAATACTGTATAAAATATAAGAAGATATTAGAATCTAGAATCATCAATTAGCTGAATTATGACCTTGCTTCTTTTTTTTATAGCAACGGCATTTGCAATAACCCTGATTGCCTTTATAACTCTTCCCTGTTTTCCAATAATTTTTCCAATATCTGTAGGATCAGCGGTTATTTCAAATATTGTAACATTGCTTAGTTCGGTCTTGCTAATCTTTAATCTATCTGGAAAATCTACTAATAGTTTTAGTAAATAATCAATTAATTCTTGCAATTCTATTCTCCAAAGATTTGTATAATAATTTTAATTATTATAATATTTTATGATTCCTTTGCTTTTTCAAAAATTCCTTCTTGTTTAAACAAAGACTCAACAGTTTTAGTCATTTTTACCCCTTGTTTAACCCATTTAACACTATCTTCTACGTTAATATTTAAAACATATGGGTCCTGTGTAGGATGATAGTATCCCAACATGTCGATAAATCTGCCTTCTCCAGGTTTACGAGAATCTATAACGACAATTTTGTAACAAGGATTTTTTTTAGCACCTTCTCTTCTGAGTTTTATTTTAGCTGACATTCTCTCCTCCATTAATTATAGAATATTATTCATTTGTTATTTTTTCATAAAGGGAATTAACGAATTTAATCCACCACGTTGTTTTAAAAGTTTTTTCATTTTAAAAAATTGATTTAAGAGACGATTTACGTCACTTACAGCAGTTCCGCTGCCTTTAGCTATTCTTCTTCTCCTGCTTCCATTAAGTATATCCGGTTCCAACCTTTCTTGTTCGGTCATAGAACAGATTATTGCCTCTACTTTGTTCAGTCCTTTTTCTTCATTTTCTACATTATCCTTAATATTCTTTAGTGAAACAGAAAATTGAAAAGGCATCATATTGAATATATTCTCCAGAGAACCCATTTTTTTTATTTTTTTAAATTGATCGTAAAAATCATTAAGATTAAATTGTTCTCTGAATTCCTTTTTCCCAATATTTAAAAGCTCATTACGGGCATAATTAGCTTCAATTTTTTCAATTAACGTTAAAGTATCACCCATTCCAAGAATTCGTGAAGAAATACGTTCAGGATAAAACGGTTCTAGATCAGTAATCTTTTCCCCTACGCCTATAAATTTTATTGGCAGATTAGTCAGGTTTTTTATGGAAAGAGCAACTCCTCCACGGGCATCACCATCAAGTTTTGTAAGAATAAAGCCATCAACCCCCACTTCTTTGTTAAAATCATTGGCAACTCTTAAAGCATCCTGACCCATTAAAGAATCAAGTATTAACAATGTTTCATTGACGTTAATTATTTTTTTTATATCCTGTAATTCTTGAATCAATTCCTGGTCAATATGAAGTCTTCCAGCTGAGTCAATAATAACTACATCATAATTACGTTCCTTTACCCATTTATCTGCCTCGATAATTACGTTTAAAGCAGTTTCATTTGAATTGCTTGTAAAAACGCCAATATCCGCTTTTTTTGCCATTATTGACAGTTGTTCTTGTGCAGCAGGCCTAATCCTATCAGCAGCAACTAGCAATGGTATATGACCGTTATTTTTAAGATTTAAGGCTAATTTTACAGCTGTTGTCGTTTTCCCGGAACCCTGCAAACCAATTAGAAGAATAGTTGTAGGTATTTTTTCACTAATATTAATTTTATTCTGCTTTTCTCCCAGAATTTCTGATAATGCTTTATGGGTTATTTTTATAATTTGTTGTCCAGGGGTAAGCGATTTTGAAAGCACTTCCTGGTTAGCCTGCTCTTCTAATTTGGCAATAAAATCTTTTACTACTTTATAGTGTACATCTGCCTCTAAAAGGGCCAGTTTAATCTCCCTCAAAGATTGTTTAATATCGTCTTCTGATATCTTCCCTTTTTCTTTTATTTTTGAGAAAATCAATTGAAATTTTTCTGATAATTTATCTAACACGGTATCTCTCTTGATAAAAATAAATGTATATTTGTTAAAATTTCAAAGTAATAAATTCTATACCAGTATATAGAAAATAATAATTAGTGTCAATCAAGCAATGTTTTAATAAAACTTTCAGTATTATACTTACACAAATCTGTGACATTCTCACC
>CAZLMD010000001.1:19169-26867 GCA_964560535.1 uncultured Atribacterota bacterium | reverse complement strand
TTGTAAGTATGCAATCTACCTGCAGTATCTATTATTAATAATCTTTTATTTTTTGATTTTGCCGATTGAATTCCATCAAATACCACAGAAGCGGGATCTGAACCTTCTGAAGTCTTTAAAATATCAACACCGACTTTTTTAGACAATATAGTTAATTGTTCAATTGCACCAGCCCTAAACGTATCAGCAGGAACTAATAAGGAACTTATCCCCTCTTTTTTATAATAATAGGCTAACTTGGCTGCAAAAGATGTTTTTCCAGTGCCATTAACACCTACAATCATTACTATATTCAATATTTCAGGGTTAATCGTAAGTACATTATTTTTTTCAGGGATCAGATCAATAAGTATATGCTTTAGTTGATTCTTAAAATGATTAAAATCATTTGTTTTAAAATTATGCAAGTTCATAGCTTCAAAATGAGATAATATCTCTTCTGTGGTTCGCGGGCCAATGTCAGACAATATCAATAGTTCTTCAATTTTCTCTATAAATATATTTTTATCTTTAACTGCATCTGAAAATAATGCGTCATAACTATTAAGAAAACTATCCCTGGTTTTTTTTAAACCAGCTTTTAATGAAAGTATTAGGTTATTAATATTTATTCTCCTTCCGGGTTGAGCATTTTAACTGAGATGAGTTTGGATGTACCGAAACCATCCATTGTAATTCCATATAATGCATCTGCTGCTTCCATTACTCTTTTTTGGTGTGTAATAATAATTATTTGAGAATCTTTAAGATCATCGTTTTTTATAAAAGAAGATAGGCGTAAAGCATTTGACTCATCTAAGGAAGAATCAATTTCATCGAAAAAGCAGAAGGGTGTTGGATTTGCTTTCCATAAAGCAAATAATAGAGCTATAGCAGTCAAAGCCTTCTCTCCCATTGAAAGTAAAGAAATATTTTGCACTTGTTTCCCCGGGGGCTGTACCAATACTTCTATCCCTGTTTCCAGTAGTTTCTTATTATCTGTAAGCTCCAGAGAGGCCTCCCCCCCTCTAAACAATTTTTTAAATATTTCTTTAAAATTGATTTCTACTTCTTTAAATGTTTTATGAAAATGTTCTTCGGCTATACGATCGATTTCTGTAATCAAGGATAACAATTTTTCCTTAGATTTAACTATCTCATCTTTTTTACTTTGCAAGTCCTTAAATTTTGTAAATTGTTCTTCATATTCCTGTAGTGCATCAAAGTTTATCTGACCCATCTGTTTAATCCGATCTTTGTATCCTGATAATAAGGATAATGCCTCAGTCTGGTTATTAGAATATTTTTTATAACAAAATATTTCGTCTATTGTAACATTGTATTGAGTGTTTAAAGTATCAATTAAATGGTTAAGTTTTTCACGATTTTGAGTATTAATCATTTCATGTTTATGCAATTTATTTTTATTATTATTAAGATATTCCTGTTCGTAATCAATGTTATTTCTAATATTTTTTAAATTATTTTCTGATTCCTTCATTAAATTTTTTATTGCAGCTATCTCTTCATTGAGTTCACTAATTCTTTTAGAGGTCAAATTAAGATTTTCTCCAAACTCTGTTTCACGATCAGTTAGCTGTTCTAAACTGATAGTATATTGATTCAGCTGTTCTTTTCTTTTCTTTTCTTCTAGATGGAAATTGGCGGTAAATTCTACAATTTCACTCTTTCTTTTCTGTAATAAATCTTCCCTTTCTTTGTTCCACGACACCTTCATCCTAAAGTTCTCTATACTTTTTTTAATCTCATTAATTGAACGATTTATATTTTCAACATATTTCGTCTGAAGATTACAATATAAAGAAGCTAATTCAAGAAAGTTTTCAACTACCCCTATATTTTTGTTTAAAATGCTAAAAGATTTTTCTAGATTGTCAATTCTAACTATCTCTTCATTTTTTCTATTTTTTAAAGATTCAGCCAATTCGTGTGTCTCATTAATACTATTTTTTATCTTTGTTAATTGCATTTTTTTATCATTTATTTTTAAAATGTCATTTTTAAGTAGAACACTTATGTTTTTCAAATTTTTGTAAATTACATTACGCTTTCCTTTTTCTCTTTCTAATGTATCTTTATTCGTTATCAAATCATTATTAATGTAAACTACTTCTTGTTCTAATTGTATAATTCTATTTTTAAAACTTTCATATCCATATTCTAACATTCCCTTTTTTTCAAAACCGATAGAAATCATTCCTTTTTCGTTAATCAACAATCCGTCTAAGGAGATTATAGTAAATATTCCTTTTGTTTGTTCGGCAATATCCAGGGCAGTTTTCATATCTTCAACAATTAGAATATTTCCCAGCATTACCTCAAAAAGTATCCTGTATTCTGAGGGAAAGGAGAGTAAATGGCTGGCAAATCCAATAATTTTTTTATTTTTAATATCTATTACATTTTTTAATCTATTTTTATCAAGGTCAGAAATGGAGAATAAGTTTTTTGCAATTATTTTTATATTTTTATTCTTTTTAATTTCACGTAATTGCTTTAAATATAAAATTTTATCTGAATGGGTTAAATATAAAATTTTAATTTCTTCATTTAAAATAAAATTGAATATTTGTTTTAAATTATCAGGTACTTTTGTAATTGTATTTTTTATATCAATGAATCCAAGTACATCTTCTGATTTTTCTAACTCAAACTGTAAATAATCAAACGATGAACTGGTATTTCTAGAAGTACTGAGCAATTCTTTTAATAGTTCAATTTCTTTATTTTTTAATTTTAGATCATTATGAATATTTTGAATCATATCTGTTTTTTTCTGGATCAAAGTATCTGTTTTTATTAATTCCGTCTTTATCTCATCTTCCTCTGAAGATAATTTCTTAACATTTTGCTCTAAGACAGAGAGTTCCAATCCTATGTTTTTGTATAATTCGTTATTGTTTATAATTTTTCTAGAGATATTATCTAATTCTTTTTTCGAGTAAAGAAGGGAATTATTTCTAGACCTTACTTCAGATTCCTTTTTTATTCTTATATCTCTGAATTCACTGTAATATAAATTGATATCTTTTAATATTGTTTTGATAGTAAAAAGATTTTCTTTAAAATAACTGCTTATATCAAAATATTTAATTAATAAGGCTTCTTCTTTTTTAAGATCGATTTTAAGAGATTCTGTGTCTTTTGAAGCATCTTTAATATCATTTTCAATAGATGAAAGATTATCAGAGTATTTTTCATACTGTTTTTGTAGATGTACGGAATTTTCCTGATTGTTCTGGATAAGATTATTTAAATCAATTCTTTGTTGCTTAATAATGGCTAGTTGATTGTAAAAGTTATTTTTTTCAATTTCATTTTTTTGAAAATTTTCTAGATATTTATTTAATTGTTTTTCAAGTTGTTCTTTTTTTTGTTCAATTTGGATAATATTTGTCTTATTTTTTGTAAGTATTTCACCTGTTTTTAATATCTTGTCTTTAAAATAAACTATATTTTTATTGTCTTTTTCGATATTTTTATGCAAAGAATTATACTGGTGATACAATAAATAATATTCTAATTTTAAGATATAATCTTTATATTTTTTATAAATTTCTAAATTATCTGATTTTTTTTTATAATGTGTTAAGGTATTTTCTACTTCATGTAAAATATCATTAATTCTCAGAATGTTTCCATTTAATAATTCAAGTTTTCTTAAAGCATTATCTTTTTTATTACGATAGATTCCAACATCGGATGCTTCTTCAAATAACATTCTTCTTTCAGCAGGCTTGGCATTCAATACATAATCCACTCTCCCCTGTGCAATAATAGAATATGAATTTTTTCCTAAGCCCAAACTAGCAAATAATTCTTGAATATCTCTTAGCTTACAAGGAATGCTGTTAATATAGTTTTCAATTTCTCCAGAGCGGTGAATAACTCTTTTGACCTCAATTTCCTCAGAATCAATTGGCACTTTACGGTTGGCATTATCAAACAACATATAAACTTGAGCAAAGTTTTTTATTTTGTTTTCCTGGTTCCCGGCAAAGATCATGTCGGTGTTTTTTATACCTCTCAGGGATCGCATACTTTGCTCGCCAAGCAACCATCTTACTGCATCGATAATATTGCTCTTACCACAACCGTTTGGTCCAACGATTACGGTTACACCCGGGGTGATATTCAATTTTATTTTATTCGCAAAAGATTTAAATCCTTTTATTCCAATTTCTTTGAGAAGCACTTTCTGACCTTTCTTAAAGAGCCCCTAGTTTCTTTAGAGCATGGTTAGCTGCATCCTGTTCGGCCTCTTTTTTATTCCTTCCACGACCCTCTCCGTAAAAAACATTATCAATGTACACCTCTATATAAAATATTTTTAGGTGTTCTAATCCCTCTTCTTTAATTATTCTATAAACTGGGAGACATTGAAAGTTTTTTTGACTAAATTCCTGCAAGAACGTCTTGTAGTCATTAATCTGATTCTTTACTAAAAACTCTATGTTTTTTAATTCCAGAAAATGGTGAATAATTTTCTGACAGCTATCAAGACCTCCATCTAAAAAAACAGCCCCAAGGCATGCCTCAAAACAATCTGCTAAAATAGAAAATTTCCCTCTCCCTTGTCTTAAATCAACGCTCTTTCCTAAAATAATATATTTATCAAGAGAAATACTATTAGCAATATTTGCTAGAAAAGATTGGCTAATTATGTTTGACTTCATTTTAGATAATTCGCCTTCTGGGGAAAAAGGAAATTTGCTATACAAATACTCACTGACTATTAAGTTTATTATAGAATCTCCAAGAAATTCTAATCTTTGAAAATGATAAACCTCATTTCTTTCTTTTTGATTAAAGAATGAAGTATGTGTCAAGGCATTTTTTAATAAGCCTTTATTTTTAAAACTATATCCCAGCTTTAGTTCAAATTCGCTTAAATGTATCTGCCTGCCTCCCGGACTAATTTTAAATAATTAAAGGGAAGTTAAGAAAATTAGTTACTATTTTTGTTTGTTTTCGTTTTCTAAGTAATTAATAACATCTATAACGGTTTTTATTTTTTCAGCATCCTCGTCAGCAATTTCTATATCGAATTCCTCTTCAAACGCCATAATTAATTCAACAATATCTAAAGAATCTGCACCTAAATCATCAATAAAAGAGGATTTTTCAGTTACCTTTTCTTCTTCAACTCCAAGCTGATCAACTATAATCTTTTTTACTTTTTCCATTGTATCCATAATTACTTACTCCTTTTTAAATAATTATATTAAAATAAGTTATTGCATTACAGAAACCATTATTAATTTAGCTGTAAATACTTCTTTATGATTACATTTTATATGTATTGACACAAGATACTTATTACTTTTTTTTGATGCAATTCTTGCTTTGGCTACTAATAATTGTCCTGCATATACAGGACTTATATATCTTAGCCTGGCTACACCAGTCAATACAACATCAGAATCTATTATAGACATTGCTAATGAATCAGCTAATGAAAAAATATAATGACTCCGTACCAAATTATTTTTACCAAATGCCATCTCCTTTGTAGTATACAATGTTGATATACCACTTTTCCCTAAATCAATATCAATTAGATTACCAATAATCTCACTTCTGTTCAAAGCTTTTACTTTGGAAGAAGCATTCTGTGCTAGCTTGACAATCCTTTTACGCATCTCCGGTATTCCCATTTCCAACCTATCTAATCTTATCGTTTGGATGCTCACTTGGAATAATTTAGCCAACTGTTCGTCAGATAAAAAAGGATCATTTACAATTGTCTCTTTTATTTTGTTCTGTCTTTTTTCTTTTGTTAATCTGTTTTCCATCGGTTTAATTATTAAAACTATTTATATATTAGTAACTTATATTAGCTGCTCCTATCGTTGAATGATAGTATACGCAATAAAAAATTAAAAATCAAGTATAGTAATTTATAATTTAAAGTAAACTAACCTGTTTTATTGCTAACACAAATTATACGAAAATACATTATCATACGAGTTTCTGATTTTAAATCACTATTATAATAATTTTAATAAGAAAAATAATATTGTATTTAATACTTCAGCCTTGATAGATCTTGCCTTCAATCTTGTATTTTACGTTAGATGAATATAAAGCAAAAAATATGTAGCTTAATTAATCAAAGTATAAAATAATCGATTAACTTTTATAATATTTTAAAAACAATTAATAATGTAAAATCTAAATAAGGATAAACAAAAATTTCACTCTAACTAGGCTGGCTAGTTAAAATCTTTATTTTTTTGAATCCTCTTTTTCAGAAATAATTTTTTCTCCATTATAGTATCCGCAAGAAGCACAAACATGGTGAGGCAGTTTGTATTCATGGCATCTAGAACATTTTCCAAGGGAGATTGTCTTCTCTACCCAGTGTGTCCTTCTTTGATCTCTTTTAGATTTTGATGTTTTTCTTTTCGGATGCGCCATTTTTTCCTCCTGTTAAGTGAATAAAATTATATAAATCATATAAATAAGCTGTAATTATACATAATAATATTATTTTTTGCAAATATATTATTATTTATTGCAATATAAAAGCATTATAGCTGTGCTCACTGAATTCCCTGGGCTTGTAATGCAGTAATAGCAACTACATTTACAATGTCTTCGACTGAACAACCTCTGGAAAGATCATTCACCGGTTTCCCCATACCCTGAGAGATTGGTCCAATTGCTTCAGCATTTGCCAAACGTTCAACTAATTTATAAGCTATATTGGCAGCATTTAAATCAGGAAATATCAGAACATTTGCCTGGCCGGCAATACTGCTACCTGGAGCCTTTCGATTCCCTATTTCAGGTACCAAAGCAGCATCTGCCTGTAATTCGCCATCAATCTTCAAGTTCGGGGCTTTCTTTTTAACTATTTCAGTTGCTTCGATTACTTTATCAACTAGTGCATGTTTTCCACTGCCCTTAGTAGAAAAAGAAAGCATAGCTACTTTTGGCTCTACTCCAACCAGCACCTTTGCAGTATTGGCACTGGCAATCGCAATATCAGCTAATTCCTCAGAGTTTGGATCAGGAAACAAAGCACAGTCAGCAAATAATAGAATCCCTTTTTCTCCATAATTACAATCAGGTACAACCATAATAAAGGAACTCGAAACAATGCTTACATTGGGAGAAGTCTTAATAGTTTGTAGTGCAGGTCTAAAAACATCACCGGTAGCATTAATTGAACCTGCAACAAGTCCATCGGCATCATTTTGATGAACCATCAAAGCAGCATAATAGAGCGGATTTTTGATCAATGTTTGTGCTTGATCAAGAGTCATTCCTTTATTTTTTCTCAATTCATAGTATATTTCGGCATAGTTATTCAGTTTATCAGATGACTCTGGTTCAATAATTTCGATTGTTTCAGGAAAATTTACATTATTTTGACTTGCTAATTCTCTGATTTTATTTTCATTTCCCAGAAATACTAATTCCGCAAAACCCTCTTTGTATATAATTTCTGCTGCTTTTATCATCCTGATCTCTTCGCCCTCAGGTAAAACAATTTTTTTAATTTCTTTTCTAGCGTTTTCTCTCAACTTTGTGGAAATATTCATATAGATATTGCCTCCTATGTTATAGTGTTTAATAATGTTAAAAGATACAAATTTATAAAAATACCGTATAATTATAGCATATTAATTATAATATTTCGAGGTTAAGTATGGGAGTAATTGGAATTATTGCTGAATATAACCCTTTTCA
>CAZLMD010000001.1:17301-19069 GCA_964560535.1 uncultured Atribacterota bacterium | reverse complement strand
GGTTCAGACTTTAACCAGGACACATTGGGGGGCGAGTATTCCAGTGCTACTGCTGTAAGAAAGACAATTAATCAGTATTATTGTGATCCACAAAATATAAAGCTACTGGAAGAAATAAAGAAAACCATGCCTATTTCCTCGTATAATATTGTTTTAGATCAGTTAAATAAAAGTATCAATCCAGTCCTATATTCAAATTTTGAACAGATGATATTCTGTAAACTGAGAAGTTTGTTAGTAAATGATTTAAAGAATATTAATGGTATTGAAGAAGGGTTGGAAAACAAAATTAAAAAAGCTATTCTTTTTTCAATAGATATTGAAGGGTTAATTACAGCAATAAAGTCTAAACGATATACCCGGACAAGGATTCAAAGAATAATTATTCATAGCTTATTCAGCTTAACTAAAAAAGAAGTTAAAAATTTTAATAATGATGGTCCTTTATATTGTAGAATATTGGGCATGTCTGATAAAGGTAGAATCCTTCTTCGAAAGGCTAAAACAGTTAGCTGTTTACCAATTGTTCAAAAATTAAAATATTTTTACCAGCATAATAAAAAATATAATAACACATCAATTTTAAAAATGATAGATTATGACATTCTTGCAACAGATCTATATGTTTTAGCCTATAATCAAAAATATTTGAAAACTGGTAGCCAGGATTTTACCAATAAAGTAGAAATGTATAAAATATAAAAATATCTTAAACTCATTAATATCCATATTTACTTTTTAATTTTTGTGCTACATATGGTGGCACTAACTCATTTATACAGCCGTTTAAAGAGGCAATTTCTTTAACTATACTTGAGTTAAGGTAAGAAAATCTGGTACTGGTAACCATAAATATTGTTTCTATTTCAGGTGCCATTTTCTTATTAATAAGTGCAAATTGGGATTCATATTCAAAATCTGAGATGGCTCTCATACCTCGCAAAATTATATTAGCATTATTTGTTCTCACACAATCGATTAGTAATCCCTTGAATGATTGAACTTCAATATTTATTGCAAGATTTTTGGTAACTTCTGTAATCATATCCATCTTCTCTTCTGTAGAAAATAGTGATATTTTTTTAGAATTTTCAGCAATTACAACAATAATTTTATCAAATATTTTCGAAGCCCTTAATATTATATCAAGATGTCCATTGGTAATTGGGTCAAAACTACCCGGGTAAATTGCTTTTGTCATAAATACTCCTTATTCTATGTGCTAATTATTTTTTATGTAAATTGATATTTTTGAACTACCATATTTTCTTTCTTTAATAAGCAGTAAATTTTTAAATTCACTCCCGATATTCGTATTAATGGGATGTTGAACTATAATTATTCCACCTTCCTTACAGATCGGATTCTGATCTATCAATTGTAATGTTTTTAGAAAATAATTACTGTTATAGGGAGGGTCTAAAAAAATAATATCGAAAGTATTATTTTTCAAATTTAACAGCTTTATGGCTTGAACGAAATCTCTACGGATAATATTAGTTTCACAACTACTATGTTTGACTTTGATTAAGTTATTTTTTATAATGTTTGTTGCTTTTTGGTCAATATCTACAAAAGTAACTCTTTTTGCTCCCCTACTCATGGCTTCAATGCCAACTGCACCTGTACCTGAAAATAAATCTAAAAAATCTACCCCAACAACTTGATTGCCAACTATATCAAATACAGCCTCTCTAATTCTACTTGGAGTGGGACGTATATTTTTACCAGAAAAAGATTGTAGTTTAAACCCTTTGAAAATACCAGC
>CAZLMD010000001.1:15768-17201 GCA_964560535.1 uncultured Atribacterota bacterium | reverse complement strand
CTTATACGCTGTATAGCTTTAATTATATCATTTGTAATGTTATCAGGGGTAGATGTTCCCGAAGTAATACCAATTTTCTCCTTGTTTTTGAACCAGTTCAAATTTAATTGGGTTTCATCTTCTACATGGAAAGTTTCCACACCTATATTTTTGCATAAAGAAGCCAATCTATTTGTATTAGCACTATTTAGACCGCCTATTACTACCATCAAATCTACATCTCTAGCTAATTCTTTAGTTTTTTCCTGCCGTAGTATTGTAGCTTTACAAATTGTGTTAAAGATTCTTAATTCTTCTGTGTGGTTAAAGATATTTTTTACAATATTTTTATATTGTTTGATATCTTTTGTAGTTTGCGAAATCAATCCAACTTTTTTAAAAAATTTAAAGTGTTCCTCTTTTATATTCTTTTCTGATTGAATGACTTGAGCATTATCGTCTATATAACTCAATAAGCTTTTGATTTCAGGATGGCCTATATCGCCAAATACAATAATTTGATACCCTTCTTCATTTAAAATATTTGCTATTTGGTGCAATTTTTTTACATATGGGCAGGTAGTATTTATTAGAACAATACCATTCATTTTTGCATATTCTTCTTCTTTTTTTAAAATACCATGAGCCCTGGTAATAAGATGCTTACCTGGAGGAACGTCCGTTATTTCTTTAACTATAGTAACGCCTTTTTTTTTAAATTTATCTATAACTTGAGGGTTGTGTATAATTTCTCCCAGCATAAAAATATTATTTGCCGGTATGTTGTCTAAGGCTTGTTCTGCTTTCTTTATTGCTCTTTTAACTCCAAAACAAAATCCAATATCATCAGTTTTTATAATTTTCATCTATTTTTACCTATGTATTTTAATGATTTCTAATATCTCTTCAACTACTTGAGAAATATTCTTATTTGAAGTGTTTATAGTGACGGCACCTTCGGGTTTAGCTAAGGGTGCCTCTTTTCTTTTGCTGTCAATATTATCACGATTAATAATCTCCTTTTCTACTTCTTCAAAAGTGATACTATGTCCTTTTTTTTGCAGTTCCTTTAATCTTCTTCTAATTCTAGTATGTTGATCAGCAACAAGAAAAAATTTTATATCTGCATCAGGAATTACCACTGTGCCAATATCCCTACCCTCCATTATAACCGAACCCCTTTTGGCTAAAACACGTTGTATGGGAATTAAGCTTTTTCTAACAGAAGGGTGTTGTGCAACAAAAGATACATTCTCATCAATTCTAGGTGTATGAATTCTGTCAGAAATCATTTCAATATATGAGAGAAGATCGTGACAACTGTTATCATCATTGCACTTATTAGTGATTTTTTCAGACAATTCTTTCATTTCCCTTTCATTATTCACATCCATCTTCTCTTCTAAAGCACAATATGTAATGTAGCGATATAAATCTCCTGTATTAATGTAGTC
>CAZLMD010000001.1:1316-15668 GCA_964560535.1 uncultured Atribacterota bacterium | reverse complement strand
TTAATTGCCTTATGTCATTATCTCCTGGAATACCTTTAGTTTTTACTTCATAAACCTTTTTAACCATTTCTCTAGGATGTGTAATTTTATGGATTATTTCACCATCATTAGTTAAAAAAACCAAGCCTTCTGATTCAAAATCTAACCTTCCAGCATAATTTAATCTATTTTTAATATTTTTTAATAAATCGTAAATAGTTGGCCTTCCAAACGGGTCATGGTAAGTACACAAAAATCCCTTAGGTTTATGTAGCAAGAGATATATTTTTAAAATATTTTTTGTTGTTATTAATTTGTTGTAAACTTTTACCGTATCACTATCTGTGTTAATAATAGTGCCTAATTCTGTTACTATAACATTGTTAACTTTAACTTTTCCATTTTGAATCAACATTTCACAATTTCTACGTGAACCAATTTCCATGCCTGCTAAATATTTATGTAACCTAACTTTACCCATTTTTAATTTCCAATTCTTCTAATGGAGGCAGGTCTTTAAGACTATTTAGGCCAAAATGAAATAAAAATTTTTCAGTAATTCTATACAAAAAAGGATTACCGGGAACTTTTCTTCTGCCTTTAATCTGAATAAAATTATCTTTAAACAGTCTTAACAATACGCTACTACAATCAACCCCTCTTATCTTTTCAATCTCCATACGTGTTATCGGCTGATTGTATGCAATGATTGCTAAAGTTTCAATAGAAGCTTTAGATAATGTTAACTTCCTGTCACTTCCATATAATTTTTTTATCCATTGGGAATACTCTGGTTTGGTAGCAAAAGCAAAACCTCCTGATATTTCCTGTATAAAGAAAGGTTTATTGTCTGCAAGATAATCCTCTTGTAAATTATTAATAATAATTTTAACTTCCTCATTGCTTATTCCAAGAATATCGGCTATTTTATTTATTGTTAAGGGTTTTTTTGATACAAATAGTAGTACTTCTGTAATTGTTTTCCATTTATTTAAGGGCATTTAAAATCTATTTTCCTTAATATTTCTACTTTTTTTATAAAAAATTATTTCACCAAAATTTTTTGTTTGTTGATAATCAACTTTCCCCAGGCAGATTAATTGTAATAAAGCCAAAAATGTAATTATTATATCTATTTTTAAACAATTTTCTGGTATTATCTGACTAAAAGTCAATATTTTTCCAGTTTTAAAAAATATGTTTTCGAGTTCTTCTATTTTCTTTTCTATATTTATTTCACTATTTTCAATATCAAGCAAATCCTGGTTGGTATTTTTCGATAACACCAACTCTAAGGCTAATAACAATTCAGAATAATCATGTTTTTGAGGGATCATTTCAAAATCATCAAAATTCTCAAAGGAGTTCAGGTAGGGAGAATATATATCATTTTGCTCAAATTCTCTTTCAACAAGTAATTTGACTAACATCTGATATCTTTTTTGTTCTTTCCAGAAATACTCTCTGGGAACATCTAAATCATCATCTATATCAGTATCAACATCGACCTGAATTTGTGTAGATGGTAATAATAGATCTGATTTCCATAATAATATTTCTGAGACTGCTATTAAAAAGTTGGCAACTATCTCCAAATCAATATAGTCGAAATGTGTTTTTAATAGTAGTCTCAAATAATTTTCAATGATTCTAAAAAGAGATATTCTATCAATACCAATTTCTCCATTTTTAATCTTTGAATGTAGGAACTGGAATGATTCAGATATCTTTTCTATTCTAGGTTTTTCTAGATTAAAATTATTATGCATAATCAATTTTCATTGCTGCTCTAACTTCCTCCAGTGTTGACTTTGCAACATTCCTTGCTTCTTTACTGCCTTTATTTAAAATATCCCACACTAATTGGCTATTATTTTCATAATATTTTCTTTTTTCTCTAAATTCTTGAAAATATTTTATCAATATATCTGACAAATGTTTTTTACAAGCAACACAACCCAATTGAGCATGACGGCATTTTTTTTCAATTTCTGCAAGCTCTTTTTTATTGAATATCCTGTGATAATCAAATACTACACAAACTTCAGGATGTCCCGGGTCAGATAATCTAATTTTTTCTGGATCTGTAATCATTGACATGACTTTGGTTTTAATTTTTTCTGGTTTATCTGATAAGCTAATATAGTTATTCAAACTTTTACTCATTTTTCTTCCATCAGTCCCTAATATCTTGGGAGTTGGAGAAAGTTTTACTTCAGGAATGTTAAAAACGTTTCGATAAAGGCTATTAAATCTCCTGCCTATTTCTCTGGTTAATTCAATATGAGGGGATTGGTCTTCACCAACAGGAACAGTGTTTGTTTTATATATTAATATATCTGCTGCCATCAAAACCGGATAACCTAACAGTCCGTATCCCATATTTTCTTTTAAATCCAGATCCCTTACCTGCTCTTTAACCACCGGATTTCTCTCTAGCCATGAGAGTGGAGTAATCATTGATAGTAAAAGGTTTAATTCAGCATGCTCAGGAACAAAAGACTGAATCAATAAAGTACTTTTTTTGGGATCAACCCCTACACTCAACCAGTCGATAACCATTTCGACAATATTTTCTTTCATCATCTCAGTGCTGTCATATCCTGTAGTCAAAGCATGCCAGTCTACCACACCGTAATAGCATTTGTATTCATCTTGAAGTGTTACCCAGTTAACTAAAGCTCCAAAATAATTTCCTAAGTGCAGTTTACCAGTCGGTCTCATACCACTAAAAATAACGCCTTTCATGTAAGTCATTTTCCTCCTTAATGTTTAATACAGTGAAGTTTCTTTAATAATATTTTTATATTAGTATTCTATAAAAAAATCCAACAATGGGAAGAATAGTATATCTAATAATACCCGAAAAAAATAAAAATAATATTATCAACATTCCGTAAGTCTTGCTAATTTTATCATATTGTTTTGCCAGAGGCTCAGGTAACAGGCCTAGTGCGATATGATGTCCATCCAAAGGGGGTATTGGTATCAAATTAAATAATGCCAATGCAATATTTATAAATATTCCCGTATGTAGAAGGATAAACCATCCCTGAATCAATCTATACCAGAAAAAAGAATTAAAAAATATATTTTTGAAAAGTATATTATTTAATTTTAATAATATAGAAAAAAGTAATGCAACTAAAATATTAGAAAAAGGTCCGGCGAGGGATACTTTTACCATATCTGACCGGGGGTTATTTAAATTATTATAATTAATAGGCACTGGTTTGGCCCATCCAATTCGAAAAAGTATCAGCATTATGGTACCAATCGGGTCAAGGTGTGCTAAAGGATTCAAAGTCAACCGACCCGCATATTTAGCTGTAGGGTCTCCATAATGATAAGCAGCAAAGCCATGAGCATATTCATGGATAGTAATAGCTATCAATATTGATGGTACACTCCATATGATTTCAAAAATATTATCTAACATAAAATCAAATAATTCCTTTTATTAATAATCTTTTTAGAAAATTCATTTGCTCGTCCCTATTATTGAATATACCATTTATTTGTAAATAGAAAATTAACTTTAATATTTTAGCATAAATAGGGCCTGGCTTCATTCCTAAACTTGTTAAATCTTTTCCAGAAATGAAAATACCAGTTTTTTTATGTATTAATAAATATTCTTTAATCTTTTCCATTACAAGGCTATCTTTTTGGTTTTCCAATAAAATGATAAATAATAACTCATTTGATTTATTATGCAATAAATAATAAATATTACTGGGAACAATATATCTTTGTTGTAAAAAAAATATCGTTATATCTTTATGTTCTATAATGTTTTTTAGTGTTGTCAAAATATTTTTGCTTAATTCTATCTTTTTATGTATATTTTTGACATCTAATTTAGAATATTGCATTAAATAAAATAGGTATACAATGCTTTTATTTATATTTTCATAAGGAAACATTTTATTCCAGTATTTTTTAAATCTTTCTATTTCAACAAATATATTTATCAGATCATCAGGTAGGGATAGATTTGGTATTATCCCTGATAATATTTTTAATTCATCCATTCGTTTTAAGATGCCCACAGGATCTTTTTCATGTAGAATTATCAGAAATTCCTCACTAAGCCTCTTTTTCCTAATGAGCGAAACCAATCCATCCTTAATTGCTTTCTTTAAAAGTTTTTGAGTAGAGCTCTCAATATAGAAATTGTATCTCTTTTCAAATCTAACAGCTCTTATTATGCGAGCAGGATCTTCGGTAAAACTAAGACTGTACAGTATTCTGATTTTTTTTTGTTGTAAATCTCTTTGTCCACCATAAAAATCTAATAGTTTCCCAAATTTTTCTTGATTGAGCTGAATCGCCATGGCATTGATAGTAAAATCTCTCCTGTATAAATCTTTTTTGATAGAAGCAAACTCAACTTCAGGCAAAGCAGCAGGAAATTCATAAAATTCTCTTCTAGCTGATGCAAAGTCTATTTTTATTCCACTAGGTAATATTACAACTGCTGTTTTAAATTTTTGATGAGTTTTTATTTTACCTTTAACCTCTTGACAAAAATATTGGGCAAATTTGACAGCATCTTCCTCTACTACAATATCCAGGTCTAAATTAGGTATTCCTAGGAACAAATCTCTTACTATTCCCCCTACCATAAAAACAGAATATCCGAAATGATCACCCATCTTACCGATTTGAATTAAAGCAGATAAAATATCATGGTTAAAGTATTTATACATTAAAGATTTTATTTTTTCTTTATTAAGACGATAATTTTCTCTACTTTTTTCAAATATAGTGTAAGATTTTTTTGTAATTCCATTTTCCCCATGCATACTTCTAATCAAATCTGTTCTAGTGACTATTCCCTTTAATTTTCCGCTTTCATTTAAAACCAGGACTCGACCAACATCAAATTTAATCATTAATGCCTGTATTTCTAATATAGGGGTTTGAGGGTTAACACTGATAATATTTTCTGACATATAGATATCAACTGTTTCATTTCCATATTTATGGTGTTTCGCCTTATATATCTCCTGTCTTGTAATTATTCCTACCAATTCTCCTTTATCCATTACAGGAAACCCATTATGGCCATAACGAAGCATAATCTTGTTCGCCTCTTCAATTGTAGTACTTATGTCTACAGTTTTCACAGGGGTAGTCATGATATCCTTTGCCAGTGTTTCTAATTGGATATGTTCTTCCAATATGTGTTTTATTTTTTCTTCCGCATCGAGTAGGGGGATGCCTCTTACTACGGCAGATGCAGCTTGTGAATGCCCTCCTCCTCCAAATTCTTTTAACATTTTGCCAACATTTAGCGAATCTCTGCTACTTCTAGCAATAATATATATTCTATCTTTCATATTTACCAGTACAAAAATAATATCGCTGTTGACTATTTCTATTAATTTATGGGTAACTAAAGCCAAACCCTCGATATATTCTTTGACATTGGCTTTAGCGAATACAACACAAACACCTTTAAAATATAATTCTTGAGAGCTTGAAATGAGTTGGTTTAACAACTTTTTTTGTATAATATTTAAACCTATATTGGTGAATTTATTAACAGTTCTTAAATCAACACCAACAAAAAAAAGATGGCTTAATACATCCACATCATCCTTAGTTGTTGTTGTAAATGATAAAGAACCGGTATCCTCATAAATTCCTAATGCAAACAAGGTAGATTCAAGAGGTGTAATGGAGATATTTTTTTTAATAATATCTTTTAACAAGATAGTAGTAGTTGCTCCAACCTTTTCAATTCTGCTCTTATCTGCAACAATATCATTCTCTGATGATGGGTGATGGTCGTATACTATGATTGATAGATTTTTTTTATCCAAAATTGATTCGAATTGACCTATCCTATCTCTTTGTCTGGTATCAACAATAATTAGTTCAGTTATTTTATCTAAATCTATTGATTTCATAGGAGAAATATTCAAAGCATTTTCATATAATAGAATAAATTTTCTTACATTCTCTTCGATAGCCCCGGGGAAGACAACTAAAGCATCTTCATAGATTTTTTTAGCAGCAATCATTGCAGAAAGACAGTCAAAATCAGCACTGGTATGGCCTACTATAACTCTCATAATATATTTTCCATTTCATATCTCATATTGTATTAAATACAATATTGTCTTTAAATAATATTTGGAACAAATAAGTGCTTAAGTATACTGGTTATTACTTATTTAGCTAATAACTTTTAAAATTAATGGTTTTTTTATTGAAGCAGTATCGGTGAAATGAAAGGCTTTATGAATGTAATTTTTAACCAAATCGTACTTATTTTCATCATTGTAATGAACAGTAGTTAGAACATCGTTAATTTCAACCTTATCCCCGATTTTCTTTTTTAAAATTATACCAACAGAATGGTCGATAGAATCTTCTTTTTTCTGTCTGCCAGCTCCCAAAAGCATTGTAATTTGACCAATTGTCTTTGTATCTATTCTTTTTATAAAGCCTTTTTTAAAAGAATAAACATTTTTTATGTATTTTGCTTTTGGGAATAATGAAGGATCTATGATTTGATTAATTTGACCATTTTGAGCTTTCACTATCTCCAAAAATTTACTTAAAGCTAGTCCATTAGAAATGGTTTCTTCTAATAATTTAACACCATCAACGCTTTTTTCTACTATTCCACCCGCGATTAACATATATGAACCTAAAAAAAGACATAACTCTTTTAAATCAGACGGTCCTTTGTTGTTCAATAATTCTATAGCTTCTTGAACTTCCAGAGAATTTCCAACAGCATTGCCCAGAGGTTGGTCCATAGAAGAAATTACTGCATATACTTTCTTATGACTACTCTTTCCAATATTTACCATTATTTTAGCTAAGGAAATACCTTCAGACAGTTTTTTCAAAAAGGATCCATTCCCAACAGTCACATTTAATACAAAAGCATCTGCACCACCAGCAATTTTTTTACTCATTATACTGCTGGCAATAAGCGGAATAGAGTCAGTAGTACCTGTAACATCTCTTAATGCATAGATCTTTTTATCAGCCGGTGAAAGATTTACGTTAGCGCTTATTATAGAAGCTTTTGTCTTTTTTACATTTTTTATAAAATTTTCAATAGAAATATCAGTTTTAAAATTATTAATAGACTCCAATTTATCTATAGTGCCACCAGTGTAACCGAGTGCACGTCCAGATATTTTTGGTATTGAGACTCCTGCTGCGGCAACCATTGGTATCAAAGCAATTGTAGTTTTATCACCAACTCCACCAGTACTATGTTTATCAACTTTGATGCCAGGTATTGAGCTTAGATTTAAAATTTCTCCAGCATTGACCATTGCCATTGTCATTCTAGAAATTTCCTGGTAATTCATGCCATTAAACCAGACAGCCATTAAAAGTGCTGACATTTGATAATCAGGTATATTGCCATCCTGATATCCTTTTATGACAAATTCTATTTCTTGTTTGTCCAGCTCCAATTTATTCTTTTTTTTCTCAATAATATTTATTATGTTCATAGTGATAATAGTAATATGATTTGGAAGAGAAAAACTTTAATCGTCTTTCTCTTCCTTTTTTTATCTCAATTCCTAATTAATAAAATTAAAAATACAATACTATATAATTATAAGAATAATGGAATAAATACTAATGCAACAATTGACATAACCTTTATAAGTATGTTCATAGAAGGGCCTGCAGTATCTTTGAATGGATCTCCAACTGTGTCACCAATAACTCCCGCCTGGTGTGCAGGAGAGTTTTTGCCACCATAATTACCTTTTTCAATATACTTTTTCGCATTATCCCATGCTCCACCTGCATTAGCCATCATTATCGCTAGAAATACTCCTACAACTACTGAGCCTAACAACACTCCTCCCAAAGCCTCCGGACCAATTAGCACACCTACCAGGATAGGAGTAGCTACTGCCAGCAATCCAGGAATAATCATTTCTTTTAAAGCCCCTTTTGTGCTAATATCAACACATTTTTCTGGTTCAGGCTTTGCTGTTCCCTCTTTTAAACCAGGAATTTCTCTGAATTGTCTTCTAACTTCTTCTATCATTAACGAAGCCGTTTTTCCAACCGCCTCTATAGCCATTGAAGCAAATAAAAAGGGTAAAATACCCCCAATAAAAATGCCTATCATTACCATTGGCTCTGTTATACTTATAATGCTAATATTAACTGAACTGGTATATGCGCTGAATAAAGCGATTGCTGTTAAAGCAGCTGAGCCAATAGCAAATCCCTTACCAATGGCTGCAGTGGTATTTCCAACTGCATCAAGTGAATCTGTAATTTCTCTAACTTCTGGTTTTAAACCAGCCATTTCTGCTATTCCACCAGCATTATCAGCAATGGGTCCGTATGAATCAACAGATACTGTCATTCCTACAATGGAAAGCATGCCAACAGCTGCCACTGAGATACCATAAAGGCCCGCAAAATAATTTGATAGATATATAGATATGCAGATTATAATTACGGGTAATGCGGTACTTTTTAATCCTAAGCCAAAACCCTCTATAATAGTCGTTGCAGCTCCTGTTAAAGAGGATTCAGAAATCTTTTTTACAGGAGCATAGTCGTACGAGGTATAATATTCAGTAAAAAATCCTATGGCAACTCCTGCAATCAAGCCTGATATTGTAGCAAAAAATATTGAAAAATTCCCAAACAATGTGTAAGAAAGTATCAGGGAAGAAATAATTACTAAAAATCCGCTAACATATGTCCCCATATTCAATGCTTTATGAATATTCTTTTCGTCCTTTGGTGAAACAAAAAAAGTTGCAATAACCACGGAAATAACTCCACATGCAACAAGAATTAGGGGATATATGACATATTCAATTGTATCATAATACAGGCTTCCCAGGATCATAGTTGATACTATAGATCCAACAAAAGATTCAAATAAATCTGCCCCCATTCCGGCTACATCGCCAACATTGTCTCCTACATTATCGGCTATTACGGCAGGGTTCCTTGGATCATCTTCAGGGATACCAGCTTCTATTTTTCCAACTAAATCAGCACCAACATCAGCAGCTTTGGTAAATATACCGCCTCCAACTCTTGCGAATAAAGCGATAGAGCTTGCCCCTAATGCAAACCCATTTATTAAATTGGGATCTTCAAAAAAATAATACAGCACTCCCAAACCAAGCAACCCAAAGCCAGCAACAGATAGGCCCATAACTGCCCCACCGGAAAAAGCAATTTTTAAAGCCTTACTCAGCCCTGATTCCTGAGCAGCAAACGCAGTTCTAGAATTACTTTTTGTAGCTATTTTCATTCCAATGTAACCCGTTAAGGCAGAACTCAGGGCACCTAAAAGAAATGAAAAACCTGTTATTTTACCCCTTACTAATACTATCAATATACAGACAATAACAACGAAAACAGATAAAATTGTATACTCCCTTTTTAGAAAAGTCATCGCCCCTTTTTCTATCGAGCGAGATAATTGAACCATTACTTCTGTACCTTCTTTTTCGTTTAAGACACGTCTTGCAAGTATCATTGCATACAATAATGCAATAATTCCGCTTAAGATAATTAGAAGTTTTAGCGCGACCATATAGTGAACTCCTTTTTTTATAAATTGTTTTATAAATTATTAATAAATGTAGGCATTGATCAATAATATTCTATCATAAAATTGTAAATGAAGGTGATTCCTAAAAATAAAATATAAGAAATACACCTTCATTTTATTATAAATTAAACAAAATACAGTATATTCAATATATATAATATATTATGTACTTTTATAAAATATATTTTTATATCTGAACATGATCTTGGTTATTAAAAATGATTGGCAATTATTTTTTTTCTTTTAAAATAGCTTGTGCCGCAGCCAATCTAGCTATAGGTACTCTAAAGGGAGAACAGCTTACATAATCTAAGCCTGCATTATGGCAAAATTCTACTGAATTTGGTTCCCCACCATGTTCACCACAAATACCGATCTCTAGATTAGGATTTGTCTTTCTTCCCAGTTCCACACCAATTTTAATTAATTTACCAACACCTTCTGGATCAAGAACTTCAAAAGGATTGTCTTTTAAAATTCCTTCCTCGACATATTTTAATAAAAATTTCCCTTCAGCATCATCCCGGCTAATTCCAAATGTTGTTTGAGTTAAATCATTGGTACCGAAAGAGAAAAATTCAGCGTATTCGGCTATTTCATCCGCTGTTAATGCAGCCCTGGGTAGTTCAATCATTGTACCTACCTTATATTCTAGGGCTACCTGCTCTCTGGAGAGTATTTCTTTGGCTATTTTCTTTATACTATTATATATTGGTTTCAATTCATTGATATGTCCAACTAATGGGATCATTATTTCAGGTTTAACATTGATACCTTTTTTGATTAACTCTATGCTTGCTTCAAAAATTGCTCTTGCCTGCATATTATAAATCTCTGGATACAGTATGCCGAGACGGCATCCTCTTAATCCAAGCATAGGATTCATTTCTCGTAGCATTTCAATTCGTTCTAAAATATCTTCCTGTTTTTTTAGCTCATCCTTATCTTCCTGGTTAATTTTTAATGTTGTAACTTTAACTAATGTTTCCTCATAATTTGGTAAAAATTCGTGTAAAGGGGGATCTAGTAGGCGGATAATTACAGGTAAGTCATGCATTTCCTTTAAAATTCCAATAAAATCACTTTTTTGCATTGGTAAAAGTTTATCAAGAGCGGTTTGTCTTGATTTTTTATTATCAGCAATGATCATGGCTTGAACGATGGGCAATCTTTCCGGAGCCATAAACATATGTTCTGTTCTGCACAGACCAATTCCCTCAGCACCTAATTCCCTTGCTTTTTTGGCATCCACAGGTGTATCGGCATTCGCATACACACCTAGTTTTCTAATATCATCAGCCCAGGAAAGTAATAACTTAAATTCTTCACTCATTTTTGGTTCAATCATTGGAATTTTGCCTTCAAAAACATTTCCACTTCCACCGTCAATAGTAATATAATCACCTTTCTTAATAATTTTACCACTGACCCTAAATAGCTCTTTTTCCATATTTATTACAATATCATTACTACCAGCTACACATGGCATTCCCATTCCCCTGGCTACCACTGCAGCATGGCTGGTCATTCCACCTCTACTGGTTAATATTCCCCTTGCTTGAACCATTCCATGAATATCATCCGGAGTGGTTTCCGGTCTTACCAGTATGACAGCTTCACCTTCTTTACCTCTCTCTTCTGCCTCATCAGCGGTAAACACCACCTTACCTGAAGCAGCACCTGGTGATGCCGGTAAACCTGAAGCTATATGTTCAATTTTTATTTTAGGATCTATTCTGCGATGGAGAAGTTGATCCAACTGATTTGGATCAATTCTCTTTAATGCCGTTTCCTTATCAATAATCCCTTCATTGACCAAATCTACTGCAATTTTAAAAGCTGCTTGGGCAGTTCTCTTTCCATCTCTTGTTTGAAGTATATATAACTTTCCTCTTTCTATAGTAAATTCATAATCCTGAACATCCTTATAATTCACTTCTAAGATCTTTACCTTCTCTATCAGCTCATTATATGCATCAGGCATATCACCTTCTAACTCTGTAAGAGGTTTGGGCGTCCTGACACCTGCAACCACATCCTCTCCTTGTGCATTTAACAGATACTCACCGTAATTCTCTTTTTCACCAGTAGATGGATTTCTAGTAAAACCAACACCTGTGCCAGAATCAAGCCCCATATTGCCAAAAACCATTTCTTGAATATTTACTGCGGTGCCAAGATTATTGGGAATTCTGTGTATCTTCCTATACGTTACAGCTCTTTTATTATCCCAGGAACTAAAAACGGCTTCTATGGCCATTCTTAATTGTTTTTGTGGATCATCTGGAAAATGTTCCCCATTTTCTTTATAGATCAATTCTTTGAAATCTTTTGTTATCTTTTTTAATCCAGCAATACTAATGTCAGCATCATCTTCAACTTTCTCTTTTTGCTTCACTTCTTCTAATATTTTTTCGAAAAATTCTCCCTTTATATCCATAACTACATTCCCGAACATCTGGATAAATCTACGGTAACTATCGTAGGCGAACCTTTCATTGTTCGATTTTTCAATTATTCCGTGAATTGTTTGATCGTTTAAACCCAGATTTAGAATGGTATCCATCATTCCAGGCATAGAAACAACGGCACCAGAACGGACAGAAACTAATAAAGGATTTTCAATATCACCAAAAATCTTTCCTGATATTTCTTCTAGTTTTTTTAGATTATCTAATACCTGTTCCCATAAATTTGCTGGGAATTGTTTGTGGTTTTTAGTATACTCTATGCAAGCCTCTGTTGTAATAATAAACCCTTGAGGGATAGGTAGACCCATTTTTGTCATTTCAGATAGATTGGCTCCTTTACCACCCAAAAGTTCCTTCATGCTCCTATTACCTTCATCAAAAGAATACACATATTTTTTCATAAATACATACTCCTTAAATAGTTTAGTAAAAGTTAAAAATTTCTTTTCCGAAAAATGTTTTAAGCTTTAAACAACATAAAAATATAGGCATTGATTCACAAAAGAGTGCCATCTCTGTCTAATTAGTGGAGCTTTTTGAAAGTGTGATTTTATTCAGATCAGCAATAGAAAAATACAGATCGGCTATATTTTTTAACAATGCTAGGCGATTGTTACGGACATTCGTATCATCTACCATTACTAAAATATTATCAAAAAATAAATCGATTGGCTTATTCATGTATTCCAGGGTTTTATAAAAAAGAGAATAATCTCGCGTCATCAATATATCCTTAATATTTTTTTTGAAAATTAAATAATGTTCGTAAAGAGAATATTCTTCGTTTTCCTGGAACAGACTCGGGTCAATATCTATTTTTTCTGAATTTCTGGACAGATTAAATGTCCTTGTTGCAGCAGCAATAGATTGTGTGAAACTTTCAGAATCATAAATAGTATTGATAGCTTTTATACGGTCTAAAGCGTCGTTAATACAATCAGGATTTTTTTCAAATACCGCATCAATTGTATCGTATCTATAATCCTTTTCCAAAAGCAGATAGCGTAACCGCTGGAAAATAAAATCTTTCACATTTTTAGCACTGATTGTATTATTGATACAGCTTTCTTTCATTAAGTTATTGTTTTTAATTATAATATCTATATTTAAATCAATCATTTTATTTATTGAAAAATACATTTTATTTATTATAGAGATATTAATGATCCCTAATGATTGTCTTCTTAAAGCATAAGGGTCCTGAGAGCCATCAGGGACTAAGTTATTCAAAAAACAGGATACGATATTGTCTAACTTATCGGCAATACTGAGAATGCTGCCTGTTACAGATGCAGGGAAAATATCACCAGAATAGCGTGGTAAATAATGTTCGTATATCGTATTTGCAACTTCAACCTCTTCTCCCTGTAAGAGAGCATAGTGTTTTCCCATAATTCCCTGTAAATCAGGGAATTCCTTTACCATTTCAGTAACAAGATCTGATTTACAAAGGTAAGCAGACCTTTCCAGAATTTTTATTGAGGTATTGTCTAACTGTAAGTCTTCAGCAATTCTTTTTGATAAAAAGACTAACCTCTCTACTTTATCGAAAATATTTCCTAAGTTGTCTTGAAAAACAACATTTTTTAGATTATCTAATTTACTATCCAGGGGTTTGATGCCTGGCTTAACAGTTTTTTGATCTTCTTGGAAAAAAAACTTAGCATCTTCTAGTCTGGCTTTTAAAACCCTCTCATTTCCCTTTAAAATAGATTTTGAATATTTCTCTTCATTTCCATTAATAACAACTAAGAAAAATGGTAGGAGTGTGTCATCAGTGATATAAATCGGAAAATATTTCTGATGTTTTATCATTACTGCAGTTAAAACATCTGTGGGTAATTCGAGATATTTTCTGTCAAATTCTCCCAGCAATACTTTTGGGAATTCTACTAAATTTGTAACTTCATCGAGTAGTAGTTGGTCTATATATTCTCTTCCATTCTTATCCTTTATTATTTTGATTATCTGGCTTTGAATGCTATTTTTGCGAATTACAGGATCTATTATAACAAATCGATCTTTTAATATTTTAAAATATTCATCAACATTATTAACTTTTATTGGACCAGGTGTAAGGAGGCGATGACCGTAAGTAATCCTTCCAGAAACCAAAGTCTCTAAATTTAAAGGGACAATTTTATCATTATACAATGCTAATATCCAACGGATTGGCCTAATAAATCTAATAGCTGATGTACCCCATTTCATTGATTTAGGTAAATTTATGCGTGTAATTAGATCTTTAAATATTTGGGGCAACAATAATTCGATCTTTTCACCTTTTACTAATCTCTTCGCAAAAATATATTCACCTTTACC
>CAZLMD010000001.1:0-1216 GCA_964560535.1 uncultured Atribacterota bacterium | reverse complement strand
TATGTTATTAACATATAATGAGGGTATTTCTTCGGTTCCAATTTCCAAAATAATTTTATTCATCATTTTAATTATGGCAATAACGGATAGCCCAATTCCTCTCTCTGTTTTATATATAATTGTGCACAATTTTTTGCCAAATTTCTTACTCTAGTAATATATCCTGTTCTCTCTGTAACACTTATAGCACCTCTGGCATCCAAAAGGTTAAAAGTATGTGAGCATTTTAAAGTATAGTCATAGGCGGGTGTAACTATTTTTTTAAAAATAAGCTGTTGGGCTTCTTTTTCAAACATATCAAATAACGAGAAAAGCATTTCTATGTTTGCAATTTCAAAATTATATTTAGATTGTTCAACCTCTACTTGATGCTGTATCTCACCATAAGATATGTTATCACTCCATGAAAGGTCATAAATATTGTCTTTTTGTTGGACTACCATTGCTAAACGCTCTATTCCATAAGTTATTTCAACAGATATGGGATTTAAGTCAATCCCTCCAGCTTGCTGGAAATAAGTAAATTGAGAAACCTCTAAGCCATCCAAAACTACTTCCCATCCCAATCCCCAAGCACCCAAGGTAGGGGCTTCCCAATCCCCTTCCATAAATCGAATATCATGCTCTAATCGCAAAATACCTATTTCTTCCAAACTTTTCAAATAAGTCTCTTGTATATCTGCAGTGGAAGGCTTGATAACAACTTGAAATTGATAATGCTGCTGAACTCTATTCGGATTATTACCATAACGTCCATCGGCTGGCCGTCTTGAAGGTTCAACATATGCTGTTTTCCATGGTTCTGGCCCAAGAACTCTCAAAAATGTTGAAGGGTTCATAGTACCAGCCCCTACTTCGGTATCATAAGGAGTAAGGATAACACACCCTATTTTGCTCCAATAACGTTCTAAATTAGAAATAATTTCCTGTATATTCATCAATATTTTCCTGATTATTGTTAATATTTATTCAAATAATTTAATATTTCAAATTAGTAATGAATCTGCACAATATAGCACCATATCTTCTTCTTTAAAAATTATATTTCCACAATAATGATAAATGTTATTGTGGAAATAAATAGTTAAAAAACACTTTGCCAATTAAATATTATAAAAATTGGATCTTTTGCAATAAATTTACTAAAGAAATAACAATGTATCAAATATATCAAAATCACAATATTATGTCAAAAAAATACACAAAAACTGAAATA